>NZ_VCKY01000009.1 GCF_005889735.1 Nonomuraea turkmeniaca | reverse complement strand
GCCCATGTACCGGCTCGCCGTCGACCCGGACGGCCGCCCCCCACCCCTCCGCCGCTCAGGCCGCTTCTAGCCGTACACGGCCCTCCCGCTCAAGGGACCCGCGCCGGAGGGCGGCCCGGTCGTGGTGACCTGCGGAGAATGGGCTAATGTGCGGCGGATGAGTGGACGTGGAGTTCTCATCACCGGCGCGTCGAGAGGCATCGGACGCGCGATCGCGGCGGCATTCGCCGAGCAGGGCGACCGGGTCGCCATCCATCACCGGGACTCGGCCACCGAGGCCGGCGACCTGCTGGCCGCGCTGCCCGGCGAGGGCCACACGATCGTCCAGGCCGACCTGGCCGACCCCGAGGACGTGCGCCGCATGACCGACGCCGCGGCCGACGCGCTCGGCCGGATCGACATCCTCGTCAACAACGCCGGGGTCTTCCTCCACCACCCCATCACCGACCAGACCTACGAGCAGTGGCAGACCGCCTGGCGCCGGACCCTCGACGTCAACCTCACCGGCCCCGCCAACGTCACCTGGTGCGCGCTCCAGCACATGCCCCCCGGCGGCAGGATCATCAACGTCTCCTCGCGCGGCGCCTTCCGCGGCGAGCCCGACAGCCCCGCCTACGGCGCCAGCAAGGCGGGCCTGAACGCCTTCGGCCAATCCCTGGCGATCGCACTGGCGCCGCGCGGCATCGCCGTCGCCGGCGTGGCGCCCGGCTTCGTCGAGACCGACATGACGAACGAGCATCTCAAAGCGCCCCGCGGCGACGCGGTCCGGGCGCAGAGCCCGTTCGGGCGGGTGGCGCGCCCGGACGAGATCGCCGCCGCAGTCCTGTACCTGGCCTCGCCGGCCGCCGAATGGGCCAGCGGCGCCGTCCTCGACCTGAACGGGGCGTCGTACCTGCGCTAGTAGTGATCTTCGCGAAATCTGCGGTTATTGTTGGCACTCAGGACACTTCGGAAACTCGATGTCGAGGGGGACGGTGTGCCCAGAGGCTGCGGTTTGGCGCTGGCGTCGATCGCCGCCTTCAGCGTGGTCGTGTTCACCGGCGTCGTCCTGTACGTGCTGGCCGGGCCCCAGGACGTGGTCATCGCCGTGCTGCTCGCCCCCCTCCTCCTGTGCGGCATCGTGATCGCGCACGACGTCTTCCGCCGCAGGGCGGCGCTCGCCGCGGAAGAGCAACGCCTGCTCGCCCAGGAGCGGGACCACGTCAGGCGCACCGTCGACCTCGTCATGGACCCGGACCTGGCCGAGGAGGAACGCCTGGCCGTTCTCGACTGCTTCGTCCCGAGGCTCGCCCCGGCCGACCCTGACGTGCGCGACCGGTTCGTGGTCGTGTCCGAGCTGTCCCCGCCGTCACGGGCTCTCCTCGCGCGCGCCAGGAAGGCCGTCACCACGGTCTACGCCTCCCTGGCCATGCGCCGCCGCCTCCTGGACGGCCTGGCCAACGAGGTGCTGCTGCCCCGGCAGATCTGGGAGCTCGCCACGCTCCTGCAGGCGCAGACGCACCTGCAGGAAGAGCAGCACCGGGCCAGGCAGGGCGTGGTGACGCCGGAGTTGCTGGCAGTGCTGGAGCCCCAGCAGGAGGCGCTGGACCGCTCCGTCGCCGCCGTCGCCGCCAGGGTCGAAGGCCTGGAGCGGTACGCGCGCCGCGTCCAGGAGGCCGACGCCGCGCTGAGGGCCCGCGAGGCGCTGGACAACAACGACAAATACCGCGCGCTGCTGGCCCACACGGACGACACCGACGGGATGCGCACACTGGCCGCCCACGGCGACGCGCTGGAGGAGACCTTGGCCAGGAGCGTCCGCGAGGCCATCGAGGCGGGCCAGACCCTCGCCCCCTGAGATCCTTCTGCAAGCCCTTCGCAAGCCGCCGCTTCTACGCTCGGTGCCCCGGCGGCGGCCACGGGGAGGCAAAGCCGGCCGCCGGCCTGTATCTGACGCCCGCGGGGACGCTCTGACTCCGTGAGGCGACGGGACCAGCGAAACGGGAGACCTCATGTCCGACTCTCGGATGACCGCGGACGACGTGCTGCGCATCGCGGCCTACAAGGACCGGAGCCCGGCGCTCGAAGCGATGGTCATCGCCTACAGCTACCACCGCGTCGCCGCCGACCTGGCCGGGCACCTCGGCAAGGACGCCAACAACTGGTACTGCTACGCCACATGGACCTCCAAGGCGGTGGGCGAGAGCCTTGACCTCACACCCGCCTCGCCGTTCATCGAGGACTTCGGCCGCAAGCTCAGGGTGCCGCGCAGGTTCCGGCGGTTCTTCCGCGCGATGTTGCTCACCCTGCTCGGCCCCAGTTACCAGCTGGGCCTCGCGCTGGCCAACCGCGCGATCTTCCTCGAGACCGCCAGTCTCGCCGTCAACCTGTGGAACGACACGCCCGACCGGTTCCTGAAGGTGAGCCCGGAGTCGGACCTGACGCCGACGCCGCCCGAGTTCCTGACGGAGCTGCTGGAGAAGGCCGACGCCCGCTACTTGAAGGACGCGGCGCAGCTGCTGCTGGAGGCCAAGGAGGCGACCGACCCGGCGGTGCGGGCCGAGCTCATGCTGGGGGCCAACATCGCGTTGTCGGCGTACGAGCAGAAACGTGCGCAGAAGGCCCTGGAGCTGGTGCTCTACCGGCCGGTCAGATGGCTGACGCGGGTGTCGTGGCGGTCACTGCGCTCCCTGATCATCCGCCGCCCGTTCCCCAGGTTCCGCCTGTACGCCGCCCGGCACGAGGACCAGCCGTGGCTGACCCGCAAGCTGGAGGAGCTGTGGGCCGGCCTCTACACCCGCCACCTGTTCGCCGTGCAGACGCCGCTGAGCGACATCAAGGTCGGCAAGCCGCTGACCGCGCCCGCGGGCGTGGACATGGCGAAGGTATGGGCGCCGATCCAGCACGAGAAGGTACGCAAGCTGGCCGAGGAGTTCATCACCGAGGACCAGGAGGCGTCCACGGCCGGGGTGTCGAACTGGGTGTCCTACCCCGACCGCATGCGCTTCATCGTCAGCTACTTCCGCGTCTACCAGCACGTCCGCGCCCTGTACGACCTGCCGTTCGACCCGAAGGTCGCCGACGGGCTCGCCGAGGAGATGCGGCGCGGGCTGGTGCCGGAGGCCGTCAGCGAGATGTTCGCGAACGACCCCGCCCTGCCCACGATCCGGCGCAAGGTCTACCGGTACCCGACCGAGACCGACCCGGACGCGTACGAGATGGCGCACTTCGACTTCGAGCCGTTCCTGGAGGCGATCCCGCTTGACCCGGCGAACAAATAGTTCAGTCCAGGAAGTCCCTGGTGATCTCGCGGGCCTGAAGGAGCCCGCGTAGCTTCGCGAAACAGCGGGCTCGGGTGGGCCCGATGCTCCCTACCGGCCTGCCCAGCCTGCGTGCCACGTCCACGTAGTGCGGCTCGGAGGTTTCCGTGAGCGCCCTGAACAGGACCCGCTGCGCGTCCGGCAGCTCCTCGACCAGCTCGTCGAGCGTGCCCGCCAGCCATGCCCTGGCCAGCTCCTTGTCCACGTCGTCCGTGCTGCCCATGATGTCCAGGTCCGGGGTGCAGATCTCCTTCGTCCGCTTGGTGAGCTTCAGGCACTCGCGGAAGGCGATCGTGGCCAGCCAGCCGGCCATCCGCTGCCCGTCCGTCACGCTCTTGAGGTTCAGCCAGGCCAGCAGCCAGGTGGTCTGCAGCACGTCCTGGGCATCCTCGTGGCCGAGCCTGAAGCGGCGGATGCGTGCCTTCAGCATCGGCGTGAACTCCTCGACCAGCCGCTCCCAGGCGTGGGCGTCGCCGTCTTGCGCGGCCGACACCAACGCGCCCGTGTCCAGGCGGTCGATGGTCTCCAACTGCATATCCGACTCCCTGCCGGTCCGGGTACTCGGGGGGTCACTTCCGGCCGGCACCCCCACGGTCCGCCGGAAGATCCGATGGGGCTGTTTCGGGCATGACAGTCCGAATGTGGTCCTCGTCACATTTTGCAGATCACTTACCAGATACTGTCCGGGCGCCGATTGCGGCCTAAAGTTCTTGCATGAACGGGCACAGCGGGGTTCCACCGGACATTCAGCCGGTCGCGGCCGTGCTGGCGGAGATCCCCCTGTTCCGCGTACTCGGAGAGAGCGGCATCGTGAGCACGGCGCGGGCCGGGCTGGCGCGGCGATACCGGACCGGGCAGATCATCTTCCACCAGGGGGACCCGGGGGAGTCTCTCTACGTGCTGCTGGACGGCCTGGTGAAGGTCGTGTTCACGACCGAGCACGGCGACGAGATCGTGCTCAACATCCTGAGCCGCGGCGACACCTTCGGGGAGATGGCGCTGCTGGACGGCTCGCCGCGTTCGGCCTCGATCGTCACCGCGCGCCCCTCGTGGGTGTTCGCCCTGCCCAGGGCCCGGCTGCTGGAGCTGATGCGGGAGCATCCGGGGCTGGCCGACGAGTTCCTGCGCATGCTCGGGCACATGGTGCGCAGGCTCACCGGCCAGGCGGCCGACCTGGCCTTCCTGGACCTGGGAGGGCGGCTGGCGAAGCTGCTGCTGCAGCTGGCCGGCAAGCACGGCACCACCGAAGGCGTGGTGAACCTGCCGGGGCTGACGCAGTCGGACCTCGCCGCGCTGATCGGCGCGACGCGGCCGGCCGTCAATCGGGCCCTGCAGTCGCTGGTGTCGAGGCACCTCATCGCCATCGAGGGCCGGACGATCACGCTGCTGGACGTCGCCGCTCTGCGCAAGCGGGGTGGGCTCTGACCGAATCTGGAGTACGGGGACCATGAACGATCGCAACGACCCCATGGACAGGGACGAGCGCTGGCCGGAAGAGCGGTTCCGGCAGCTCAGGAAGCAGGCCGACCCGGCAGTCGACGAGGTCGTCGCCGCCTACCTGAGCGAGCAGCCCGAGGGGAAGGGCCCGCTGGAGCTGGTGCGGGCCGTGGTCGAGGAGCTGGGGCGGGCCAAGCGGGAGGCCAGGGCGCCCTCGGGGGAGCCGCCCGCCTCCCGCGTCTTCGACGCGCTCGACTTCGCCAGTGACCTGCCCGACTGGGGCGACGACACCGAGTTACTGGCCAAGGGGCAGGCCGTGTTCGCCGACTACGGGCTCTACCAGGCGGCCGCGCTGTTCTGCAAGTGCCTGCCCATGGCGTACGTCGAGGTGTCCAGCGCGAAGGTGCTGGCCGGCGTGTCGAAGCTGGCCACCCACAGCCTCACCCGCCGGGTCGCCGAGACCGGGCAGATGCTGGTCGACGTCATGGGGCTGAAGGCGACCGACAGCCTGCAGCCCGGGCGGCCCGGCCACACCACCGCGATCGGGCTGCGTATCCTGCACTCGTTCGTGCGCGCCCTGGTCGACGAACGTTTCGGCGACAGCTGGGACACCGAGCGGTTCGGGCCGCCGGTCAACCAGGAGCTCCTGCTGGCCACCATCTTCGACTTCTCCGTGGTCACATGGGAGGCTCTGGAGAGCATGGGCGTGAAGCTGACGGACGATCAGCGCGCCGCCCACCTCTACACGTGGAGCGTGTTCGGCCACCTCATGGGCGTGGAGGCGTGCCAGGACGGGCCGCTCACGCTCGACGACGTGGTGCCGGTCAGCGAGCGCCTGGGCCGCCTCTACGAGTCCAGCCCCGAAGGCCGCGTGCTGATGGCCAGGCTCCTGGAGGAGATGGAGGAGTTCATGCACCTGGGCTGGCGCAAGCTGCCGCGCAGCCTGGTGCACTGGGTCTTCCGCGACGCCAAGTACGGCGCGGACAGGGTGCCCGAGCTGCTCGGCGTGCCACCGGCCGCGTGGTGGTTCACCGCCCTGTTCATGGCGGCGCGGGCGGCGCACCGGCGGCCGTGGCTGGGCCGGCGGGCGGACGCCGTGGTCCGCTGGCTGGTGCGCCGGGCCGGGCGGGACATCGTGATCGCCCTGGTCGACCGCCACTCGGGCGGGCAGGCGCCGTTCCGCATCCCCGCGGAGCTGGCCCATGCCTGGCGGATCAAGCAGTCGAAGGCGGCCGTGAAATCCCGCGAGATCCGCCACAATGTCCGGCACAATATCCGGCATAAAGCAGTCGGGCGGAAGGGGCTGCGCGCGTGACCGCTCCGCACGAGCCAGGCACGCTCACCACGGCGACGATCCTGTTCACCGACGTGGTGAGCTCCACCGCGCTGCGGATCAGGCTCGGCGAGGAGCGTGCCAACGTCGTCTTCCGCCGCCTCTACCAGCTCCTCCATTCCGTGGTGATGGCGAGCGGCTCGACGTTCACCAAGAGCCTGGGCGACGGGCTGATGGCCGTCTTCGACTCGGCGACCGCCGGGCTCGACGCGATCATCGCGGTGGAGCAGGCCGTCGCCGACGAGAACGAGCGGGCGCAGGAGAAGATCTCCATCAAGGCCGCACTCGCCGCCGGCGACGTCTGCTGGGGGCACGACGACGTCAGCGGGCTGCCGACGGTGGAGGCGGCCCGGCTGGTCGCCATCGCCGAAGGCGGCCAGGTGCTCTGCACCGACCTGGTGCGGCGGCTGGCCCAGGGGCGCAGCCGGCACGAGTTCAAGGACTTGGGGCGGCTGCCCGGCAAGGGCCTGCGCGAGCCGATGCACACCTACGAGCTGCACTGGCAGAACGCCGACCACCACCAGAGCGGCGGGCTGCCCACGTGGCTGGACAACAGGCACCAGCTGCCGTTCGTGGGCCGGGGCGAGCAACTGCGGGCGCTGGACTCCGAGCTGGCCGCGGCCGAGTTCGGCAGTGGGCTGGTGATCCTGCAGGGTGACCCGGGGGTGGGCAAGACGCGGCTGGCGTCCTTAGTGGCCAGGCAGGCGCTCAAACGGCAGTTCACGGTGCTGGCGGGGCGGTGCACGGATCCGGCGCGGCAGGCGTACGAGCCGATCGCCGGCGCCGTGGAGCGGCTGGCCCGCACCTCGCCCGCCCTGATGTTGCGGGCCGGAGTCGACCAGCAGTGCGGCCAGCTGGTGCGCCTGGCGCCGTCGCTGGCCACGCCGCCGCTGTCCCTGCAGGTGCCGCCGGCCACCGAGCCGGTCTCCGAGCGTTACCAGCTGATGGCGGCGGCACGCACCCTGATCGAGCGGCTGGCCACCGTGCGGCCGGTCCTGCTGGTGATCGACGACCTGCAGTGGGCCACGCTCGAGTCGCTGCAGATGCTCGGCGCCCTCATGTACGACGCCGACGCCATGCCGCTGCTCATCCTGGCCACGTCACGGCCGGTGCCGGTCGAGTCCGCCATGCCGGAGCTGCACAAGCTGACTGCCGACGGCCGCGTCGTGCAGGTTCCGTCGTTCGGCCTCGAGGAGGTCTCCGACCTGCTGTCGGAGGTCCGCTCGGGCGGCGATCCCCAGGCGCTGCACCGCATCACGGGCGGCAACGCGTTCCTGATCAGCGAGGTGGCCACGGAGCTGGCCGCGGGCAAAGACCTGGACGCGCTGACCGTGCCCGACTCGGTCACCAGGATGGTGCTGGCCCGGCTGGCGCAACTGCACCCGGACGCCAGGGACCTGGTCAGCCTGCTGGCCGTGGGCGAGCGGATGGAGTCGGCCGAGCTGCGGCACGGGCTCGGCCTGGACGAGGCGCGGTTCGTGGCCGCAGTGGAGGAGGCGCTGGGCGCCGGCCTGGTCACCATGTCGGCACGCGGCACCTGCCGGTTCTCGCACGAGCTGACCAGGAACGCCCTGTACGCCACGCTCTCCCCGCCACGTGCCGGGCTGCTGCACGGGCGGGTGGCCGACGCGTTGTGCCAGGCGGACCCGAAGGCGATGGAGTCGCGGCCGTACGTGGTGGCCGCGCACCTGCTGGCCGCCGCCGAGAACGGCCGTGACCCGGTCCGCGTGAGCGCGGCGGCGGAGGCGGCGGTGCGCGCGGCGCAGCACGCCCTGGCCGGGCTGGCGCACCGCGAGGCGGTCACCTGGTACCAGCGGGTGCTGGAGCTGCTCAAGGACTTCCCCGGCGCGAGCCTGGAACGCCGCGCGGAGCTGCTGCTGGAGTGCGGCACGGCCATGTGGCTGGCCGGGCACCCCGAAGCCCGGCCGACCCTGGTGGCGGCGGCGGACCTGGCCAGGGAGTGCGACCGCGGCGACCTGATCGTCACGGCCGCGCTCGGCGGCGACCGCGGCTTCACCAGCATCTCGGCCGCCCCCGACCAGCAGCGCATCGCCTTGCTGACCGAGGCCAGGCGGCTGGTCGACTCCACCGACGTGAGCACCAGGGCGCTGCTGGCGGCCCAGCTCGCCTCGGAGCTGATCTGGGCGCCCGACGGGGAGCGGCGCTTCGCGCTGAGCGACGAGGCGGTGGCGCTGGCCCGCAAGTCCGGCGACCCGCGCACGCTCGCCCTCGTGTTGTGCCTACGCAGTCTCACCATCATCCCCGCCGACCCGCTGCACCAGCGCCACCGCGACGGCGACGAGATGCTGGACGCGGCCCGCAGGACCGGCGACGACCTGGTGTTGTTCCACGGCTACGTGCAGCGGACCCCTCCCGTCCTGGACAGCGGCGACGCCGCCCGCGCGGCCACGCTGCTGGACCAGGCCGACGAGCTGGCGAGCCGGCTGGCGCAGCCGCACCTGCACTGGCTGGTCGGCTACTCCAAGGCCGGCCTGACCCTCATGCAGGGCGACCTCGCGCAGGCCGAGGCGGAGGCGACCGCGGCTCTGCGGCTCGGCTCGGAGATCGGCCGCCGCCTGGAGGCCGTGGCGATCTACTCCGAGCAGATCGCCGAGATCCGGCGGCTCCAGGGACGGCTGTGGGAGCTGCGCGACCGGCTGCGCCGCGCCGCCCCGGCGCTCCGCGTGGACCCCGTGCACGCGGTGCTGCGCTATCTGTGCGAGATGGACGACGAGGACGCCGGCCCGCTGCTCGACCGCATCCTGGCCGGCCAGGGCGCGGTGCCGCCGCGCAACATGGCGCACCGGCCCGCCCTGGACAACCTGGCCGTGGCCGCCTGCCGGCTGGGACGGGCAGACCTGGCCGCGCAGGTGTACGACTCGCTGGCCGCCGACGGTGAGACGTTCGGCCACGGCACCGTCGCCCACCACTGCGGGCACCACTACCTGGCCCACCTGTGCGTGACGATGGGGGACCCGCGGCGGGCCGCCGAGCACTTCGAGGCCGCCGCCGAGGTGCACGAGCGGCGGGAGGTGCCGCTCATGCTCGCCGAGTCCCTGCTGGACTGGGCGGACCTGCTCGACGGCGGCCAGGTGAGCGGACCCAAGCCGGCCGACCTGCGCGAATGGTGTGCCTCCCTGCTGTCCGGCCGCGGCGCCCTCCTCCTGGAGCGCCGCCTGCGCTGACCTCAATCCTTGACCACGATCTTGCTGATCACCACGAACCCGCCGAGCGCCCCCGCGGTGCCGGCGGCGGTCGTGGTGGTGAGGTTGACCACGAGATCATAGGTGCCTGCGACCAACTGACCGCGCATCGGAATGGAGGCCGTATACCGGCCCGACCCAGGCGTGAAGGTCATCTCCACGGGAGGCGAAGGATGTCGCGACTCGCCGCCGCCCAGCAGGTCGGCGATGATCTCCAATTGCCAGCGGCCGGTCAGCCAGTCGACCAGTTCGCCGCTGACCTCCCAGCTCACGTCCACGGTCCACCCCTCGCCACGCCGCACGACAGTCGTGGGCTGCGCCCCCGGATCGACAACCTGGCCGTGGAGAGCACCGGCCAGTTGCTCGGCCGGTACCTTCATCACCTGGAACTCTCCGGTTGCCATCTGATCTCCTTCCCGGCGAGGACCGTGTCCCCGTGTGAAGGAGCAGAGAGGCGGCACCGGCCGTGAGATACGTGTCATCTCTGGCGATATGCGTCAGGTCTGTGGCAGAGCGCGCCGAGCATGACGAGGTCCGCCGGTCCGGCGGTGACGATGCTCTCGCCGTTCAGCGTCACGCGGGCCGCGACGGCCGACGACAGGTGGCCGTTGACGCCTTTGACGATCAGGTCGCCGAGCCGGCCGCCGGCCAGGCGCAGCACCGCCGCGCCGCCGCCCGCGGCGGCGTAGCGGTCCAGCAGCCGCCGCACCCTCTCGTCCATGAAGGGCCCGTCCGGCACCGTGATCGTCCGGTGCCAGCGCTTGCGAGATCGCGACGAACATGCGTGCCCACGTGAAAGTGCGCCCGCTACTCCATGTCTTTGCACATTGCGTGATCGCAATGATACCGAGAGTTGGCGATTCCGGTAGAACATGTGCGCGGATATGGCTCAGCAGGTCATCCACGGCCCGACCGGCTGGACCTGAACCGGCAGAGTGCCCCTGACGCAACAGCAGGCGTTCGACCCGGGGTCGGTCGTGCTCGGCCGGCTGGGGCCGGACGCGGTGGCCCTGGGTGCGGCGACGCTGGTGATGGAGCCGTTCTTCGGGGGCGCCATGCTCCGGGTCGCTTAATTCAAGCCTTGACCAAAGGGCTGCGTCGGCGCCTGGTCAACGTCAGAGCGGCCGGAGGCGTACGACGTCACGATCGAGCCCGCTGACGCCGCCGCTCACGCCGAGCAGCTGGGTCGTCCGTACGAGCTCGGCGCGCATCAGGTCGAGCACCCGCGTCACCCCCGCCTCGCCGCCCGCCATCAGGCCGTACAGGTAGGCCCTGCCGATGAAGCACGCACGGGCGCCCAGCGCGACCGCGGCGGCCACGTCCGCCCCGCTGCGGACGCCGCCGTCCAGGAAGACCTCCGTGCGGTCCCCGACGGCGTCCACCACCTCGGGCAGCAACTCCAGCGGCGTGGGGGAGCGGTCGAGCTGCCGCCCGCCGTGGTTCGACACCACCAGTCCGTCCACCCCGACGGCGGCCAGACTCTTGGCGTCGTCCACCCGCTGCACGCCCTTGACCAGGAGCGGCCCCTGCCACGCCGACCTGATCCACTCCAGGTCCTTGATCGTCACAGACGGGTCGAACATCATGTTCGTGATCCCGGCCAGATCTTCCGGCGCGCCGTCCACCGTGGCGAACCTGAGCGGCTCGCTGGTGACGAAGTCGAACCACCACGCCGGGCGCCGCAACGCCTGCAGCACGCTGCGCCAGCGCAGCGACGGCGGGACCGTCAGGCCGTGCCGGACGTCCCGCAGCCGCGCCCCGGCCACCGGCACGTCCACGGTCACCACCAGCACGTCCATGCCCGCGTCCCTGGCCATGGACAACATCTCCAGGCTGCGGGCGCGGTCGCGGACCACGTACAGCTGGAACCAGTTCCACCCGCCCGGCGCGGCGGCCGCGACGTCCCCGGCGGTGGTGGTCCCCATGGTGGACAGCGTGTACGGCACCCCCGCCCGCTCCGCCGCCCTGGCCACGGCCCGCTCGCCCGCCCGGTGCATCATCCTGGTGAACCCGGTGGGCCCGAGCACGACCGGCATCTCGATCCGCCTGCCCAGGATCTGGACCGCGGCCGGGGCCTCGGCGACGTCCCGCAGCACCCGCGGCCGGAACTCCACCCGCCCGAACGCCTCCACCGCCCTGGCCATCGACCGCTCACCCTCGGCGCCGCCGTCGACATAGTCGAACACCATCCGCGGCGCCCGCTTCCTGGCGAGCCGCCGCAGGTCCTCGAGGCCGGCCGCGTCCGCCACCCGCCGCTCCCAGCCCAGCCGCGGCCACCCGGGCAACACGGCCCGCACCTCCCGCCACCGCGGCAGGCGCCTGCGCTCCTTCGGTCCCGTGTCGATGCCCAGGACGCTACCAAAGCGGGCGGCGCGTACGGTGGAACGGTGATCAATCATCCGCCTCGGCCCGCAGCCGACCCCGAGCCGGCACTGCCCGCGGACGGGTCGCCGTACGGGCGGGATGTGCTGGCCCGGCGGTGGGGCGCGCTCGTGGGCGGGTCGGTGGCCTCGGGCGCCCTGGGGGCCGAGGTGATCGCCCGGTGGGCCGAGCCGCACCGGCGCTACCACGACCTCGGCCACCTGACCGCCGTGCTCGACGCCGTCGATCAGCTGGCGGACGCGGCAGAGGACCCGGCGGCGGTGCGGCTGGCCGCGTGGTTCCACGATGCCGTCTACGACGGGAGGCCGGGCTGGGACGAGGAACGCAGCGCCCAGCTGGCCCAGTCCAGACTGCCCAGGTGCGGGGTGCCCGCCACCCGGGTCGCCGAGACCGCCCGGCTGGTACGCCTCACCGCGGCCCACGACACGCTCGCCGACGGCGATGCCAACGGCGCGGTCCTGTGCGACGCCGACCTGGCCGTCCTGGGCCGCCCCGGCCCCGGATACGACGCCTACGCGGCCGCCATCCGCCAGGAGTACGCCCACGTGCCCGACGACCTGTTCAGGAAGGGCCGCGCCCAGGTGCTGCGCCGGCTGCTGGCCGCCCCGCGCCTCTACCGCACCGCCCGGGCGGCCGGCCTGTGGGAGGAACGCGCCCGCGCCAACATGACCGCCGAACTGGCCGGCCTCACGGAAGGACAGGGCTCAGCGGGGTGAGTGGCGCTTGCGGCGGCGCAGTCCCGCGGCGATCAGCCGCCGTAACAGCTCGCGTGAGCTGACCGCCTCCGCCCCCATCGACACCGCCCGCGCGTGCACGGTCTCCGGCACGTCATAGTGATCCCGATCGAACGCCCGCGCCGGCACCCCCAGCCGCGCCGCGAACGCGTGCAGCTCCTCCAGCGAGCTGTCGCTCACCAGGTGCGACCACATCAGGCCGCGCGGCCCCGGCCAGTTGGGCGGGTCGATGAGAACGGTCACGTGGTCAAGGGTAGGACCCTGCCGCGCACCTCGATCTCACCCAGCCCGGTCACCACGACCCCGGCTCCGTGTTCACGCAGCTCGTCCGGCTCGCCGCCTTCTCTGACGACCCCCACCACCAGCCCGAACCCGCCCTTCTTGCCTGCCTCGGTCCCGGGCAGCGCCGCGGCCGCCACCGCGACCTTGGCCGCGGGCAGGTCCAGGCGGCGCGCCGCCTCCATGAACAGGGCGGGATCGGGCATGCCCGGCAGGTTCATCAGGGCGGCGTCGTTCCCGTCGATCAGCTCGTCGAACAGATGGGACACCCCGGCCGAGTTCACCAGCTTGCGCCCGTGCAGGCTGGGGGACACGGCCGCCGTACGGGCCCCTCGCCGCCGCAGTTCGTGCAGCAGGGCGACCGTCGCGGGGAACGCCGCCACCCCGTACTTGTCCACCTGCGCCACGAAGATCTCGTCCTTGGCCAGCCCGAGCCCGTGCACGGTGGCCGCGCCGGGCTCGTCGTCCGCCGACCCTTCGGGCAGCGTGATGCCGCGCGAGGACAGGAATGTACGGATGCCGTCGAGCCGCGGCCGCCCGTCCACATGGCGCAGATAGTCGTCGCGGATGTCGAACGGCTCCGAGCGGCCGCGCAGGAACGCGTCGAAGACGTGCTTCCAGGCGGCCGCGTGCCCTCGCGCGGTGTCGGTGACCACCCCGTCGGTGTCGAAGACGACGGCGCTGATCCTGGCCAGATCGATGACAGGCTCGCTCACACTGCGAACGTAACCGCTCTACCAGGCGACGGGTAGCTCCTTGACGCCGTACACGATGGCGAGTTCCCTGAACGGCACCTCGCCGGCGATCCGCAGCGTCGGGAAGCGGCGCAGCAGGGCCCGGAAGGCGATGCGCATCTCCATCTGGGCCAGCGGCGCGCCGATGCAGCGGTGGATGCCGTGGCCGAACGCCAGGTGGGACACGTCCCGTCCGGGCCGGATCTCGTCCACGTCCTCGCCCATGGCCGCCGGGTCGCGGTTGGCGCCGATCAGCGAGCACAACACCAGCTCGCCCTTCTTGATCTGCACCCCGTGCAGCTCCAGGTCGTCGCGGGCGAAGCGCGGGAAGGCCACCTGCACGACCGACATGTAGCGCAGCAGCTCCTCGACCACGTCGTTGACATAGCCGTCGACCTCGCGCACCTTCGCGGCCTGCTCCGGGTTCTGCAGCAGCCACAGCGTGCCCAGCGCGAGCATGCTGGTGCTGGTGTCGTGGCCGCCGGTCAGCAGGCCGTCGGCCATGCTGGCGAGCGTGCGGTCGTCCAGCTCGTCGCCGTGGTCGCGCAGGAGCTGCCCCAGCAGGCCCTCGCCGGGGTTCTGCCGCTCCCTGGCGACCAGCTCGGTCAGGTACGTCATCGCGTCGTTGATCGCCTGCAGCGACGCTTCGGGCCCGGCCGTGAAGTCGAAGCGGTCCTTGCTGATCTTGACGAAGTCGGCGCGCTCGTCGTACGGCACGCCCAGCAGCTCGCACACCACCAGCGACGGGATCGGCAGCGCGAGCTCCTCGAACAGGTCCACCGGCATGCTCTCGGCGCCCTTGGCCTCGATGCGGTCCAGCGCCTCCTCGACCATGGCCTCGATACGCGGCTCCAGCCTGCGCAGGCGCCGCACGGTGAACTCGGGGGTCAGGAACTTGCGCAGCCGCGTGTGCTCGGGCGGGTCGCGGAAGCCGAGGCCGCCCGGGTCCTCCTGGTTGGAGCCGAGACCGATGACGCCCGCGAAATCGTTGCTGAAGCGCTCGTGGTCGCCGAGCACGGCTCGGACGTCCTCCCAGCGGGTGACGAGATACACGGTCTGGTCGCCGGGGATCTCCATCGGGAAGACCGGGTGCTCGGCTCGGATGCGTCCGAGCTCGCCCACCGGGTCGAACCCGTCACGCATGAACTGGACGAGCGGGAACTCACTGTCTGACATCGATATCCGTCCTGATGGGATACATCACACGATCTTGGGATAAATCCCTCGATAGATGGTCCCATTGAGAAGGGCGTTCGGTGCCCTCCGAAAGGACGAATTTTCATCTCAGACCAGCGACGACCCCGGCTTCGCCCTCACCTGACGGCCACGGTTCTGGTGATCTCCACCGGCGGCGGCTCGGTGCGGTCGTGGGCGAACAGGAGCGGCTCGTCGAACGGGAAGTCCTCGTCGCCCTGCCAATGAGGCTCTCCGGGTCCGTAGCCGGGCAACCAGCCGGGTGCGCCGCTGGGTGGGCGGGTCCGATGTACGCCCGTCGTCCTCGGGGCAGGCTCGTACGACACACCGTTGATGGTGGGAATCAGGAGCAAACTGAGGAAGCAGATGGCGTTTGGCGTACAAGATGGCGACATTCTGCGATGATCTCGTCGCATAGAGCCGGAGCCAGAGCCATCACGGATAGTGACAGATGCCGACATTCGAGGAAATAACAGCCTTCGTCAACCAGCAGCCGCTCGCCACCGCTGTCATCGCGCTGCTCGGCCTGGCCGGGCTGGTGCTCGCGTTCCTGGTGATCAGGGTCACCTGGAAGGCCGCCGTCTGGTTGTTCGCCAGATACGTCGCCCCGCGTCCGATCGAGGACGTGCTGACCATCGCGGCCGCGTCCATCGCCACGGGCGTGTCCGCGCAGGGCATGTGGCGCTTCTCGGAAGACGTGCTGGGGCTCGACGGGCCGCTCAGGTTACTGCTGTTCGCGTTCATCGAGATCGCGATCATCACGAGCGCCGTCCGCGCCCGCCGCAACATGCGCGAGAACTTCTCCGCCGGCATCGACGGCATCGCCGTGTGGGCACTGACGTGCCTGACCGCCGTGTTGTCCAGCATGGACGCGCGTAGCCTGCCGGAGGCGGTGTTCCGGCTGGCCGCGCCGCTCGTGGCGGCCTGGCTGTGGGAGCGCGGCATGGCCATCGAACGCCACCGCATCCGCGGCACCGGCCGCATCAATTGGCGGCTCACACCGGAGCGGGCGCTGGTCAGGCTGGGGCTGGCCGAGGTCAGCGACCGTACGACGAGCGAGGTCGACGCGCACCGCAGGCTCACCCGGGTCGCGCTGGCCGCCAAGCGGGCCAAGGCGCTGCGTGAGGGCGGCGCCTCCGACCGCAAGATGCGCCACGCGCTGGCCAAGCTCGACAAGGCCATGGACCAGGCCGTCGAGCACACCGGCCTGGCCGTGGACCCGGCCCGCCAGGAGGCGCTGCTGGCCCAGATCGCCGCGCTCTACAACACCTCGGCGCTCATCGACGCCGACCCCCGCGTGCCCTGGGAGCCCGAGGCCGACCACCACCCGGTGCCCGCCCGCCCGGCGCTGCCGCCCGCGCTGGCCGAGCTCGTCAACGACGAGGACGAGGACGTCGAGGTGCTCGACACCACCCCGCAGGTCGTCTCCACGGCCGAGCGCGCCGCGCAGATCAGGGCCGCCCGCGAGTTCTGGGACCGGCAGATCGCCAAGGGCATCGTGCCGCGTACCGTGGACATCGCCCAGGAGATCGGGATCCCGCTGTCCACGGCGCGCGAGTATCGTGCCCTGTGGAAGCTGGAGCCGCAGGCGCACGCCATCATCGAGGCGCTGTACCAGCAGCACGGCATCGTGGACACCGGCGCCTTCCCCGCCATCGGAGCCGACGGGAGGGTGCTGACCAAGCACTGAGCGGCACCGGGGGAGCACACGCTTGCGGGAGCGCATACTCGACCGCGTCAGGAAACTCCTGGCCAAGGCCGAACGCACCGACAACGACCACGAGCGGGCCACGTTCATGGCGGCGGCGTCGGCGCTCATGGCCAAGCACGGCATCGACGCGCTCCCGCCCGCCGGCACGCGGCAGGTGCCCGGCGACCGGATCGTCACCGTGCCCAACCCGTGGGCCAGGGAGAAGGCCCGCCTGGTGAGCCTGGTGGCGCAGGCCGTGCGCTGCCGGCCGCTGCTCATCGGGCGGGGGGACGGCGGGCAGCGGGTGCACGTGTTCGGGTTCGCCGCCGACCTGGAGCGCGCCGACCTGCTGGCGACGTCGTTGCTGCTGCAGATGGCCTCCGGGCTGGGGCGCGTACGGGTGCCCGAGGACGTCACGGCCGTGCGGGCGTACCGGCGGTCGTGGCTGCTGGGATTCACCGACGAGGTGTACCGGCTGCTGAGCCAGGCCGAGTCACGTGCCGAGGCGGAGTCCACCGGCAGCGGGACCGCGCTCGTGCTGGCCGACCGCCGGGGAGAGGTGGAGCGGGCGGTCGCCGCCCACTACCCGCACATCAGGATGAGCGTGCCGCGCACCAGCGGCAGCGGCTACCGCGACGGCGCGGCCGCCGGCCGCCGCGCCGACCTCGGCCGCACCGGGATGACCGTCGCCACCGCCGCGGAGTTGACCCGGTAAGCCCTTTCCGTGGCTCCGTTTGGGCTGGCGTGGAACGGGCATAAGCGCGCACACGGAACGCCTCACGATGGGGACAGGCATCCCGTGAACGCATCCTCCCGCCTCATCACCGCCGACCACCTCCGTGACCTCGCCCGGGACCTCCTGGCCGCGGCCGGCGCCCCCGCCGGCACGGCGGCGACCGTCGCCGCGTCGCTGGTCGAGGCCGATCTCGCCGGGCACGGGTCGCACGGCGTGCGGCGGCTCACGCCGTACCTCGACAGCATCGAGGCAGGCGTGATCATGCCCGGCGCCCGCCCCGAGGTGCTCTCGCGCCGCGGCGCCACCGCCGTCGTGTCAGGACGGCGGGGCTTCGGGCAGGCCGCCGCCCGGCTGGCCGCCGTCGAGGCGGCACGGCTGGCCCGCGAGCACGGCACAGGCGTCGTCGCGATCAGGGAGTGCAACCACGTCGGCAGGCTCGGCGAGTACGCAGAATCGCTGGCAGGGCAGGGCCTGATCGCGCAGGTCACCGGCAACGCGGACCCCACCGTCGCCCCGTACGGCGGGCGCGGCAGGATGCTCGGCACCAACCCCATGGCCTGGGCCGTGCCACGGGCCGGCGGCGCGGCCGTGGTCATGGACTGGGCCACCGCGGCCATGGCCGAGGGCAAGCTGGGCCTGCTGCGTGCGGCCGGCTCGCCCGCCCCCGAAGGGGTGCTCGTAGACCCCGACGGCCGCCCGTCCACCGACCCGGACGACTTCTACCGGGGCGGGGCGCTGCTGCCGTTCGGCGGCCACAAGGGGTATGGCCTGAGCGTGCTCATCGAGCTGGTCGGCGGCCTGCTCACGGGCACCGGCACCGCCTGCTCCCCGGAGTACGACGGCACGTTCGGCACGGTGATCACCGCGGTCGACATCGCCGCCTTCGTCCCCCTGGACAGCTACATCGCCCAGGTCGAGACCTTCTGCGAGGCCCTGCGCGCCTCCGGCCCCGGTGTGGTCGTGCCGGGGGAGCCCGAGGCCGAGGCACGCACGGCGCGGCTGAAGGAGGGGATCCCGGTGCCCGCACCGGTGTGGGCGGACCTGGCGGCGCTCGCCTCGCGGCTCGGCGTTCCGTGGCCCGACACGCCTTCTGGAGGTTAGATGTCCGCCACACCCGAGTTAAAGAGAGTTGTTCTGGGCGCCCTCGTCGGCACCGCCCTGGAGTGGTACGACTTCTTCATCTACGGCACCGCCGCGGCCCTCGTCTTCAACCAGCTGTTCTTCACCCAGGCCGACCCCGCCGCGGGCACGATCGCCGCGTTCGCCACGTTCGGCGTGGGGTTCGTGGTGCGGCCGTTCGGCGGCGTGCTGTTCGGCCACCTCGGCGACAAGATCGGCCGCCGCTCCACGCTGATCATCACGACGGTCATCATGGGCGTGTCCACCGGGCTGATCGGCCTGCTGCCCACCTACCCCTCCATCGGCGTGGCGGCGCCCGTCCTGCTCACGCTGCTGCGGGTCTGCCAGGGACTCGGCGCGGGCGCGGAGTTCGGCGGCGCGGCCACGCTGCTGGCCGAGCACGCCCCGCCGGGCCGGCGCGGCTACTACGCCTCCTACGCCCAGACCGGCGTGCAGATCGGTCTCGTGCTCGGCACCTCGGCGTTCCTGCTGGTGCAGCTCATGCCCGAGGAGGACTTC
The DNA here is from genome assembly GCF_005889735.1 of Nonomuraea turkmeniaca. Taxonomy (GTDB): domain Bacteria; phylum Actinomycetota; class Actinomycetes; order Streptosporangiales; family Streptosporangiaceae; genus Nonomuraea; species Nonomuraea turkmeniaca. The sequence continues at coordinate 73,709 of NZ_VCKY01000009.1, read as the reverse complement.
CGGTCCTGGGGCTGGCGGCTGCCGTTCCTGGTGAGCTTCGCGCTCATCGGCGTCGCCCTGTACGTGCGGCTGCGGGTGGCCGAGTCGCCGGTGTTCCGCGAGATGGAGCGGAGCCGCGAGATCGTCAAGCTGCCGATCAAGGACGCGATCGTCCGTCACCCGCGGAACTTCCTCATCGGGGTCGGGGCGCACATCTGCGACACGGCCGTGGTGTACACGCTGTCCACGTTCAGCGTCGCGTACGCCATCGCCGAGCTCGGCCTGTCCAACCGGACGGCGCTGCTGGGCGTGATCTTCTTCGGGTTGACCGTGATCGTGCTGCAGCCGGTGTACGGGCATCTGTCCGACCGGGTGGGGCGGCGGCCGCTCAACCTCTTCAGCGTGGTGTTCGTGGCGGTCTTCGTGTACCCGTACTTCCTCATGGTCGGCACCGGTGTGCCCGTGGTGGTGTGGCTCGCCATGATGATCATGGGTGCGTTCGGGTTCGCGCCGCAGGTGGCCGTGCAGCCGGTGTTCTACGCCGAGTTGTTCGGCGCCCGGGTGCGCTACACCGGGTTCGCCGCCTCGCGCGAGCTGGGCGCGGCGCTGGCCGGGTTCTCGCCGCTGATCGGCGCGGCGCTCGCGGCGCGGCTGGGCGGGGCGCCGTGGCTGGTCGCGGCGTTCCTGGTCGCGACGGCGTTGATCTCGTTCGGGGCGTTCTGGGCATCGAGGGAGACCAAGGACCTGGACATCGGGGTCGTGGACCCGGTGCGGCGTCCGCTCGTGGAGGAGTAGGCATGGACATCAACGGCACTGTCGCCGTGATCACCGGGGGCGGCACCGGCATCGGCGCGGCCGTGGCGGAGAGCCTGGCCAGGAAGGGCGCGGAGGCCGTGGTGGTCAACTACTCGCGCTCGGCCGCGGACGCCCAGGCGACCGTCGCCCGGCTCGCCGACCTGGGCTGCAAGGCCGAGGCGATGGCCGCAGACGTGGCCGACGACGCGGCCGTACGGCGCATGGCCGAGCGGGTACGCGACCGGTACGGGCGCGTCGACGTGCTGGTGTGCAACGCCGGGACGACCAAGTGGGTGCCGTTCCCCGACCTGGAGGGGCTCACCGACGACGTGTGGCGGCACGTCATGGGCGTCAACCTCATGGGGCCCTTCTACTGCGCCCGCGCCTTCGCCCCCGACCTGCGGGCCGCCCGCGGCGCCATCGTCAACGTCTCCTCCATCGCCGGCATCCTCGCCACGGGATCCTCCATGGCGTACGGGGTCAGCAAGGCCGCCCTGATCCAGCTCACCCGCGACCTGGCGGTGGCCCTGGGACCCGAGGTGCGGGTGAACGCGGTCGCGCCCGGCATCGTGGCGACCCGCTGGCACATCGACCGGGTGGGGGAGCACGTCTTCTCCGAGATGGCGGCACGTGAGGAGGCCAAGGCACCGCTGCGCCGCACGGCCCAGCCCGAGCACATCGCCCAGATGGTGACCGCCCTGCTGGAGTCGGACCTGGTGACCGGGGAGGTGCTGGTCGGGGACGGCGGCCGCCACCTGGGCTACTGAGGCGGCCGTCAGCCGAGGGCGGCGGAGACCAGGGAGCGGGCCTCTTCCTGGACCTTGGCCAGGTGGTCGGGGCCGCGGAAGGACTCGGCGTAGATCTTGTAGACGTCCTCCGTGCCAGAAGGCCGCGCCGCGAACCAGGCGCTCTCGGTCGAGACCTTCACCCCGCCCAGCGACGCCCCATTACCCGGGGCGGCCGTCTGGACCGCCGTGATGGGCTCGCCGGCCAGCGACGACGCCGTCACCTGATTGGCGGACAACTTCCCGAGCACGGCCTTCTCCTCGCGCGTCGCCGGTGCGTCCACCCGGGCGTACGCGGGCTCCCCGAACCGCCCCACGAGCTCCTGGTAATGCGCGCTCGGCGACTTCCCGGTGACGGCGAGGATCTCCGACGCCAGCAGCGCCAGGATGATCCCGTCCTTGTCGGTGGACCACACCGACCCGTCCCGCCGCAGAAAGGACGCCCCCGCGCTCTCCTCGCCCCCGAAGCCGAGTGACCCGTCCAGCAGCCCCGGCACGAACCACTTGAAGCCCACCGGCACCTCGTACAGCCGCCGTCCCAGTGAGTGCGCCACCCGGTCGATGACGCCGCTGCTGACCATGGTCTTGCCGACCCCGGCGTCCGCCGGCCAGCCGTCGCGGTGCGTGTACAGGTAGGAGATGGCGACGGCGAGGTAGTGGTTGGGGTTCAGCAGCCCGCCGTCCGGGGTGACGATGCCGTGCCGGTCCGCGTCCGCATCGTTTCCAGTGGAAATATCGTATTTGTCGCGGTTTGCGATCAGCGACGCCATCGCGTACGGCGACGAGCAGTCCATCCGGATCTTGCCGTCCCAGTCGAGCGTCATGAACCGCCACGTCGGATCCACGAGGGGATTCACCACGGTCAGGTCGAGGCGGTGCCGCTCGGCGATCTCCCCCCAGTACGCCACGCTCGCCCCGCCCAGCGGGTCCGCCCCGATCCGCACCCCGGCCGACCTGATCGCGTCCAGATCCAGCACCGAGGGCAGATCGTCCACGTACGAGCCGAGGAAGTCGTACCGGCCGGCCGCGGCGACGGCCTTCGTGTACGGGACCCGCCGCACCCCGTGCACCCCGTCCGTCAGCAGCCGGTTGGCGCGGTCCTGGATCCACGAGGTCGCGTCGGTGTCGGCGGGCCCGCCGTGCGGCGGGTTGTACTTGAACCCGCCGTCCGCCGGCGGATTGTGCGACGGCGTGATCACGACGCCGTCCGCCAGCCCCGACGTGCGCCCCCGGTTGTGCGTCAGGATGGCGTGCGAGACGGCGGGCGTGGGCGTGTAGCCGTCCCGCGTGTCGATCAGCACCTCGACCTCGTTGGCCGCGAACACCTCCAGCGCCGACACCCGCGCCGGCTCCGACAGCGCGTGCGTGTCGATGCCCAGGAACAACGGCCCGTCCGACCCCTGCTCGCGCCGGTATTCGCAGATGGCCTGGCTGGTGGCCAGGATGTGGTCCTCGTTGAACGCCGTGTTGACCGACGACCCCCGGTGCCCCGACGTGCCGAACGCGACCCGCTGCCCTACCTCCGCAGGATCGGGATGCAGGGCGTAATAGGACGTCACCAGCCGGGCGACGTCGACCAGGTCGGCAGGCTGAGCGGGCTGTCCGGCGCGTTCGTGGGTCATGTAGGCCACTTTACAAATGCGCTCCCCTCCGGCGGGTGACCGCACGGCGGCTTGGGAAGGTACATTCGCGTCAGCCACCAGAACGGAGTTCTGTTACTATGCGTTACGGTTATTACCTCACCGAGCCCAAAGGCGACGACCCCATCGGCGGGCTCCGCGACCAGATCGCGCAGGCGGCCGAGGACGGCTTCTCCTCGGCCTGGCTCTCCAACATCTTCGGCCTCGACGCGCTCACCGCGCTGGCCGCCGCCGGCGCCCAGGCGCCGCCCATCGAGCTCGGCACCGCCGTCGTCCCGACGTACCCGCGCCACCCCGCCGTGCTGGCCCAGCAGGCCATGACCACCAACGCCGCGCTCGGCGGCCGGCTCGCGCTCGGCATCGGGCTGTCGCACAAGATGGTGATCGAGGGCATGTACGGCTACGACTTCGAGCGGCCGGGCCGGCACATGAAGGAGTACCTCGACATCCTGATCCCGCTCACCCGGGGCGAGCACGTCAAATACCAGGGCGAGACGCTCAAGGCGAACCTCAAGCTGACCACGCCCGGGGCGGGCTTCCCCGTGCTGATGGCCGCGCTCGGCCCGCGCATGCTCACCATGGCGGGCACCGTGGCCGACGGCACCGTGCTGTGGATGACCGGACCCAAGACCGTCGCCGAGCACGTCGCGCCCACGATCACGGCGGCCGCGGCCGAGGCGGGCCGCGAGGCGCCGCGCATCGTCTGCGCGCTGCCCGTCTGCGTCACCGACGACCCCGACGCCGCGATCAACCGGGCGAACGAGATCTTCGCGGTCTACGGGCAACTGCCGTCCTACCGTGCCATGCTCGACAGGGAAGGGGCCGTGAGCCCCGGCAACGTGGCCGTCGTGGGCGATGAGAAGGCCGTGCTCGCCCAGCTCGAGGAGCTCGAACGGGCTGGGGTGACCGACTTCGTGGGCTCCGTGTTCAGCAACAAGGAACGCACCCGGAACCTGCTGATCGGCGCGGCGCGGGGCTGATCGGGAAACATCTCCATAAGATCCGGCAAGGTGAAGGGCGTGCTGCAAGGTATAGACGTGTCCAACTGGCAGGGCTCCGTCGACTGGTCCGGCCACGCAGAAGCCGGAGTGGCCTTCGCCTTCGCCAAGGCCACCGAGGGCGGCGACTACACCGACAAGAGGTTCACGCGTAACTGGAACGGCATGCGCGAGACCTGGATGGTCAGCGGCGCGTACCACTTCGCCCGTCCGAAAGGCGACCCCATCGAGCAGGCTCGCCACTTCCTGGCCACCATCAGGGCGGCGGGTGGGCTACGCCGTGGCGACCTGCTCGCGCTCGACCTGGAGGACGACGACGGCCTGCGGCCGGAGCGAGTCGCCAGATTCGCGCGCCGCTGGTGCCACTTCGTCGAGCGGCACGGACGGGTGCGACCCTTCATCTACACGTTCCACGCGTTCGCGAACCGCGGAAACTGCGCGGGCCTGGCCGAATACCCGCTCTGGATCGCCGGTCCCGAGCGGCCCCGGGGCCGGCCCCTCGTGCCCAGGCCGTGGCAGGACTGGACCATTCACCAGTACGCCAACAGCCCGATCGACCGCAACGTCTTCCACGGCACCCGCAAGGAGCTGACAAAGCTGGGCTTTCACCCGCGATAGCATCGGTGTTCACCACTGAAGCAGCCCCGGCGCCGGGCGCCGGGGCGATCCCAAGGGAGTCACCGTGTCAGCCGAGCTACGCATCACCCTCGCCGGAGCCGAGCGTGTGGTCGCGGCCGGCACGACGGCCGGTGAGGCGATCGAGGCCGACGGCCGCACGGTCATCGCAGCCAAGGTCAACGGCGAGCCGCGCGACCTGGCCTGCGTGCTGGCCGAGGGCGACGTGGTGGAGCCGATCGAGGCCTCCAGCGAGGAAGGCCGGGCCATCGTCCGCCACTCCACCGCCCACGTCATGGCGCAGGCGGTGCAGGAGCTGTTCCCCGAGGCCAAGCTGGGCATCGGGCCGCCCGTGGAAAACGGGTTCTATTACGACTTCGACGTCGAGCAGGCGTTCCACCCCGACGATCTCAAGCGCATCGAGAAGCGCATGCGGGAGATCGTCAAGGAGGGGCAGCTGTTCTCCCGCCGGCCCGTCAGCGACGACGAGGCGCGCGAGGAGCTGGCCGCGGAGCCTTACAAGCTCGAGCTCATCGGGCTCAAGGGCGGCGCGGCCGATGAGGAGTCGGTCGAGGTCGGCGCGGGGCAGCTGACGATCTACGACAACCTCGACGCCAAGACCGGCGCGCTGAAGTGGAAGGACCTGTGCCGCGGCCCGCACGTGCCGTCCACCCGGTCGATCCCGGCGTTCAAGCTGATGCGCGCCGGCGGCGCCTACTGGCGGGGCAGCGAGAAGAACCCGCAACTGCAGCGCATCTACGGCACCGCGTGGGAGTCCCGCGACAAGCAGGACGAATACCTCAAGCTGCTGGAGGAGGCCGAGAAGCGCGACCACCGCAAGCTGGGCGCCGAGCTCGACCTGTTCAGCTTCCCGCCGGAGCTGGGCAGCGGCCTGCCGATCTTCCATCCCAAGGGCGGGATCATCCGCAAGGAGATGGAAGACTACATGCGCCGGCGGCAGGCCGAGGCGGGCTACGAGTTCGTCAACACGCCGCACATCACCAAGTCGTCGCTGTTCGAGACCTCCGGGCACCTTCCGTGGTACGCCGAGGACATGTTCCCGGCCTTCGAGCTGGAGGGCATCGAATACCGGGTCAAGCCGATGAACTGCCCGATGCACAACCTGATCTACCGGGCGCGCGGGCGTTCCTACCGCGAGCTGCCGCTGCGGTTGTGCGAGTTCGGCTCGGTCTACCGGTACGAGAAGTCCGGTGTGGTGCACGGGCTGACCCGCGTGCGCGGCATGACGCAGGACGACGCGCACATCTACACCACCAGGGAGCAGATGGCCGATGAGATCAAGTCGCTGCTGAGGTTCGTGCTCAGCGTGTTGCGTGACTTCGGCCTGACGGACTTCTACCTGGAGCTGTCCACCCGCGACGAGTCGGAGAAGTTCATCGGCGACCCGGCGGAGTGGGAGGAGGCCACCGCGGCGCTGCGCCAGGTCGCCACCGAGTCCGGGCTGACTCTGGTCGACGACCCGGGCGGCGCGGCCTTCTACGGGCCCAAGATCTCTGTGCAGGCCAAGGACGCGATCGGCCGCACCTGGCAGCTGTCCACCATCCAGCTCGACCTCAACCAGCCCAAGCGCTTCGGACTGGAATACCAGGCGGCGGACGGCTCCCGGCAGACCCCGGTCATGATCCACCGGGCGCTGTTCGGCTCCGTCGAGCGCTTCCTCGGCGTGCTCACCGAGCACTACGCCGGCGCCTTCCCGCCCTGGCTGGCGCCCGTGCAGGTGGTGGGCATCCCGATCGCCGAGGCGCACGTGCCCTACCTGCAGGACCTGGCGAAAAAGCTGGCCGAGCGCGGTGTCCGGATCGAGGTGGACACGGCCGACGACCGCATGCAGAAGAAGATCCGCAACGCGCAGAAGGCCAAGGTCCCCTTCATGCTGCTGGCCGGCGACGACGACATCGCCAACGGGGCGGTCTCGTTCCGCTACCGCAGCGGTGAGCAGAAGAACGGCGTGCCGGTGGACGAGGCGATCGCGGAGATCGTCAACGCCGTGGAGCGGCGCGTCCAGGTCTGACGACACGAAACGGCGGAGCAGCGGTGCTGCTCCGCCGTTTCGTCCTGGATCACTTGGCCAGCGGCTGGCCCTGCTTGTCGGTGAACTTGCCGATCAAGATCATGATGAAGTCGATCAGCACCCATACGCCGAGACCGCCGAGCGTGATGAGTTGCAGGATGCCCGTCCCGATCTTGCCGACGTAGAAGCGGTGCACGCCGAGCGCGCCCAGGAAGAAGCAGAGCAGGACGGCCACGATCCATGACTTGGCCATGAAGGGACACCTTTCGGTTGGGGGATCGGCCGGACGCAGGGCATGGCATGGTGCGCCCGACCGGCAGCGTCTGCGGGAAGCATCGACCGCAGGGCATGGGACCTTAGCAAGATCCGCGAGCCGTCGCAGACGATTCCGGATTTGTCGATTTGCCGGATGAATAAGCGAAATGTCGCAGCTATCGGGCGGATAGGCGGAGTGTCATGGCTTAACCGGCTGATTGCTGAATGTCCCGCTTTATCGGGTGAATAGGCGGAATGTCACTGCTGGGCGGCCGCCGAAGCGCTCCGCCTCCTGCCGGGCGAACCCTTCGATCAGGTTGCGGGCGTAGGTCTCGGGGTCCTCGCCGTTGAGGGCCTCGATGTACGCACGGTGCTCCATGAGGGACCGCACGCCGCGCTCCAGTCCGTCGGTGACGTCCACGGCGTGGGTGGGGGAGTCGCTGCCGGCTACGGCGACCCAGCGGACGCCGTTCCAGGGCTCCGCATCTGTGTCCGGAAATATCCACCTATTGCCAGCGTCTCCGGCCGCGTCCAGCACCGCCCTCCCCACCGCCCGATGATCCGGCGTGTTCCAGTACGTGCCGCCCCACGTGTCGTCCGGGTTCAGGGTGATCACCAGCTCGGGGCGGTGCCTGCGGATGGCGGCGGCGATGTCCCGGCGCAGCGGGACACCGTACTCGATGACGCCGTCCCGATGGTCGAGGAACTCCACGCTGCTCACCCCGACCACGGCGGCGCTGGCCCGCTCCTCACGCTCCCGCACCGGGCCGCTCTTGGCGGGCTCGAGCGTGTCGATGCCGGCCTCGCCCCTCGTGACCATCACGTAGGCGACCTCGCGTCCGGCGTCGGTCCAGGTGGCGACGGCGGACGCGCAACCGTACTCGAGGTCGTCGGGGTGGGCCACGATGGCCAGGGCACGTTGCCAGTCGGTGGGCATGGGCTCGAGTTGCTCGGTCGTCATCGGACCTTCTCTGTGGACTCTCTGGTCTTCAGCCGGGGAGGAAACGGACTCTCGCATCCTACAATTTTCACGCTGAGTGACCGATGGGCTACCGGCATGTGGTTCTCGCGGGTAGAACGTTTGAGCGATAAGCGGGCGCCCCAGCGGAGGCTGGGACGTGTCTTTGCCGTGCCGCTGCCGCTGTCATGGGCGGACCTCGCACAGCTCATCCCGCATCCGTGCCAGGCTCCGAAGCCAACGGGGAAGGCACGTCCGGTGACTCTCGTCGCCGAGGCGGGCGAGGAACAGGGCGGGCACGGACGAGAGGGTGGTTGTCCGGTCCGGGCGCGACGGGACGGTGGTTCACGTGGCAAAAGGAGCAAGGGCATCGTCGGGCGGCTCTTCGGAGGAGGTGGGGCGGCCCTCGCCGGGGAGACGGACATCGTCCACGGTCACGTTGACCTCCATGACCCGCATGCCGAGCATCCGGCTCACGCTCCTGGCCACGTTCATCTTGACTTCCGAGGCGACCTCCATCACCACGTGCCCGTACTCCACCACGATCGTCAGGTCCACGGCCACCTGACGGTCCTGGATCTGCGCATTGACGCCCTGGGTGCCGCGCCGGGAGCCGATGCCAATGCGGTCGCGTACGGACTCGAAGGCGCGCGCCAGATCGCCGCCCATGTCGGCGACACCGGCCACTTCGAGGGCGGCCAGGGCGGCGACCTTCTCCACCACCTCGTCGGCGACCTTGATCCGACCCTTCACCATCGCGCCGGACGGATAGGGCGTGGATTGCCCGAGGGCGGGACCGTCGGCGGGCTCTGCGGAGTTTTCGGAGTTTTCGGAGTGCTCGGAACTTTCGGGGTTCTCGACTTCGGCGGGTGGTACGGCATGCTCTGCTAACGCTTCGCTCATCGCGGCCTCCTCTAGGCGGGATGTTCAGGATTGTGCCGGAAGAGCATCCCGTTTGTCCGTGGTCCTATGCTGCTAGTTATGCACGATCAGGCAGGGGCCGGGGCTCCGGACAACTTCGACCGTCTGTGGACCCCGCATCGTATGGCCTACATCAAGGGTGAGAACAAGCCGACGGGCACCGGCCCCGACGACGGGTGCCCGTTCGACGCGATCCCCAAGATGAGCGACGAGGAGGGCCTGATCGTCGCCCGGGGCGAGAGCGTGTACGCGGTGCTCAACCTCTACCCGTACAACTCCGGCCACCTGATGGTCGTCCCCTACCGGCACGTGTCCGACTACGACGAGCTGCGCCCGGACGAGCTGGTCGAGATGGGGGAGTTCACGCAGAGGTCGCTGCGGGCCCTGCGCAAGGCCAGCGGCGCGCAGGGCTTCAACGTCGGCATGAACCTCGGCCACGTGGCCGGCGCGGGCATCGCCGCGCACCTGCACCAGCACGTCGTGCCCCGGTGGGGCGGCGACACGAACTTCATGCCGGTCGTCGCCCAGACCAAGGTCCTGCCGCAGCTACTTCGAGACACGCGTCAGTTGCTCGCCGACGCCTGGGGATGACTGCTCCCGCCGCATGAGCACGCCGATGCCGGTGGCCAGCAGCAGTGGTACGGCCAGCGCCAGCGCCATGGACAGCACGGCCGCGCCCGAGTCGTTGACGAGCATCCCGACCACGCCGCTGACCAGCGTGCCGATGAGCCCGGCCCGCAGCGCGGGGGAGTGCTCGAACGCCGCCGGCACCACCCCGGCCGAGGCCTGCTCGGGCCGCAGGATCGCGTACACGAGGAACGCCACCGCCACGATGACGATCGGCATCAGATTGGGGTTGAGCAGCGTGCCGAGCATGGCCTGCAGCTTGCGCCAGATGACGTCGAGCGCCTCGCCGGTCAGCACCTGGCCCACGAACCTGCCCAGGTGCGTCTGCTCGTTGGCCGGCCTCAGGTAGTTGATCCAGGCGAAGGTCATCACGATCACCCCGCCGGCCACGCAGAACAACGCCAGCTTCAGCAGCGACACCCGCCGGCCCGACAGGATGAGCGCCGTCACCGCGATGCCCGGCACGAACGCGATGACGCCGCCGAAGTCGCTGCCCAGCCCGGACCCGCCGAGCACCATCGCGGCCGCGCCCAGCCCCACGATCGCGGCCAGGCCCACCTTCCCCGGCCAGCGGTGCGCGATCACCGTCGTGGTCAGCAGCGTGCCGGTGGCGAACAGCGCGAACGGGATATTGCCGAGCCCGAAGTAGCGGGCCCCTTGCTCGGCGCTGAAGCCCATGAAGCTGTTGAGCTGGAGCGTCGTGCCGGTCAGCAGGTCGCCGGCCAGCGTGAGCGCGGTGACGCCGGCGACCACGGCCAGCGGGCCGAGCGGCCGGCGCCGCCAGGGCCCGGCCAGCGCCAGCGCGGTGATCGCCGCCCACCAGGCCAGCATGCCGCCGAACAGCTGCAGATGGGTGGACCACGGCAGCAGGTTGACCAGGAACGAGGTGACGGGCAGGGCCGCGAGCGCCGTGGCGGCCGCGCGTACCCAGGGCAGTTGCTTGCGGCGGCGCAGCAGCAGGAAAGCCAGAACGTAGAACAGGACCTGCAGGACCGCCAGGGCGGTGAAGTATTGTCCCTTCGCCGAGCGCATGGTCTGGGCGGTGGCGTCGGCGCGCTGGAGGTGTTCGACGGTGGCGCCGTGCTCGCCGGCCTGCATGGGCACGCCCACGACCGTGGCGGGCACCGGCACGCCGAGCTTGGTGAGCGTGGTGGAGGTCAGGTCGGGCAGGATCGAGATGTCCTCGCGGCGGGTGGAGGCGGCGCCGAGCAGCCGGCCTTGCGCGCCGGGCTCGCGGAGCGCGGCCACCCGCAGATGGGGTACGGAGCCGTGGTCGGACAGGCCCGCGAGCAGCACCGTCGTGTCGGCGGGCAGCACCGACAGCAGTGCGCCCGCCTTGGCGTCGGCCAGGCGCAGGGCGTCGCGCCGCTGGGCGGGGGTGAGCTGGTCGGGCACCTTCGGCAGGCGGTCGCCGGTCAGATAGGGGCGGATGAGGTCGTCCACGTCCATGGCGATCATCCGGCACTTCTCCAGGTCGGCGGTCCTGACCTGGAGCGGCGAGGCGTGGTAGTGCTGCACCGCGCCCTGCCGATCGGCCAGCCCGAGCGCGGCGCCGGGGCCGATCGCGATCGAGCACTGCCCGGCCGCCTTCAGCGACTCTCCGAGGGTGCCGGCGTTGCGCTGGCCCGCCACGTCGATGAGGTAGCGGTAGTCGGGGATGGTCGCGCCCTCGCCCTGCGGCTCGGGCATCGGGGGTGCGCCGCAGCCGTAGCCGACGGCCGACCTGGTGCCCGCCGACACGGTCAGCCAGCCGTCGTAGGGGCAGGTCACGTTGCCGACGGTACGGACGGAGAGCGAGCCGATCGCGCTGGAGGCGACCAGGTCCCAGAGGTTGGGGGTGTCGGCTTGGGTGAGGTCGTTCCAGTGCAGCCCGGACACCCCGATGAGCGCCACCCGGCCGGTGCCGTCCGGAGCCTGCGTGCTCCCGGCCGCGTGGCCTCGGGCCAGCGATGCGGCGCCGCTCTCCGCACGAGCCACCCGATCGGCGCCGGCTGCGGCGGCCGCCACCCGATCGGCGCCGGCCTCGGCTCGTGCCGCTCCGGTGAGAAGACCCTGGCCGGTCAGCAGCTGGCCGAGCAGCACGGCCAGCACGACTACCGCGCGCCTCACCCCGATGACCTCCCGCGATCGATGATGTCCGTGGCACGGTAGAGGAAGGTCGCCTCCAGGCGCCACAAGTTCCGACCTACCCTCTCACGAACCGAGGGTGCGCCGAGGCGACGTCGGGTGCGGGAGACCCGGCGTCAGCGGGGCCCTCACAACGGTTCCGCGGGGTGACGACCGCTGAGGCGGGCCAGGCGTGGCCGGGCCGGGGCCGGTGTTTTCCGGGCCCCGGCGGGCGGCCGCGACAGGACGTGCCCGGGGCCTTGAGGGCCCCGGTGTCCGGCGCGGGCGGGTCAGACCGCGTCCACCTTCACCTTGACCGGCTTGCTCTCGTGGTGCAGGCGATCGAGCGAGGTGACCAGGTAAGTCCCCGGCGACTTGGCCGCGAACGACGGGTTGGTGACGACGGCGACCAGGTTGCGGGCGTCCGTGCCCTGGCAGTCCTTGCCGGACTTGGGCACCTGGTACACCGCGTACGCACGCGCCCCGGACGACGGCGTCCACGACAGCGTCGAGCCCGCCGCCTTCGCCCCCGCCGGCTTGGCCGGGGCCTGGCCGCCGCGGTCCTTCATGAGCGGCAGCAGGGCGGGCCTGCCGTAGTGCTCCTTGGCGACCCGGTCCATCGCGCCCAGCGGGTTGGTGAGCAGCTGCTTGGCGCTGAAGTAGACGTCACCGTCCACCTGCTTGTGCTTGCGGTTGAGCGTCAGGTGCGCGGCCAGCTCGCCCGGCTTGGTCCAGGCCTTGTCGTCCTTGGCGCCGACCCGGTAGAGGGCCTGCCCGATGTACAGGTGCACTCCGGAGCCCTTGACCGCGCCGGACCACCACGGCATCAGCTCCTTGTAGTCGGCCGCCTTGAAACCGCGCGGCCAGTAGAGCTGCGGCATCACGTAGTCGACAGTGCCGGAGTTGATCCAGGCCTTCGCATCCGCATAAATCGAGTCATAGGCGGACATGCCGTTGGTGTTGGACCCGGACGGGTCGTTCGACTTGTTCCGCCAGATGCCGAACGGGCTGATGCCGAACTTGACGTGGTTCTTCCGCTCGTGGATGGCCTCGTCCACCTCGGCGACGAGCGTGTTGACGTTGTTACGACGCCAGTCGGCCAGGCTCTTGCCCTTGCCGTACTTTGTAAAGGCGGCCTTGTCGTTGAACTGGCCGCCCTCGCCCGGATACGGGTAGAAGTAGTCGTCGAAGTGCACCCCGTCCACGTCGTACCGGTCCACCACGTCCGTGATGACCTTGACGACGTGCTCGCGCACCTGCGGCATGCCCGGGTTGAAGTAGAGGCGGTCGCCGTACTTGACCGTCCAGTCCGGGTGCTGCCTGGCCGGGTGGTTGGCGGGCAGCTTGGACGTGTTGGCGTCATAGGAGGCCCGGTACGGGTTGAACCAGGCGTGGAACTCCAGGCCGCGCTTGTGGGCCTCGTCGATGAGGAACGGCAGCGGGTCCCAGCCGGGATCCTTGCCCGCCGTGCCGGTCAGGAACTGCGACCAGGGCTCGATCGACGACTTGTAGAGCGCGTCGGAGGCGGGTCGCACCTGGACGAAGACCGCGTTGAAGTTACGCTTGGCGGCGCTGTCCAGGATCTTGATGTATTCGGCCTTCTGCCGCTCGGCGGTCAGCCCGGTCCGCGAGGGCCAGTCGATGTTCTTGACCGTGGCGATCCAGACGCCCCGGAGCTGGCGCTTCGGGTAGCGGGCGTCGGCCTTGCAGGCGGCCACGGGTGCGGCGGCTGTGGTCGTCTTCTTCTCGCTCGCCGCGGGGGCCTCGGTCGCACCGGGGCCGAACGCGTAGGCGGCGGTGGTGGTGACGACGGCGAGGGCTGCGGCGGCTAGGAGTGGGCGTCCAGTTCGCATAATGCCACCCAGTGTGGCACCTGCTCAGGGATGGTCGGGACGAAAAAAAGAAATGAAGTCGTGATCTCTTTGTGATAAATGAATATAGCTGGGCCGGGAGGGGCCAGATTTCCCTCCCGGCTCCCCAGCTAATCCCGGCTCATTCCGCCGTCATTCCGGCGTCGCCACCTTGCTCGCGATGTTCTGGGGCAGTGGTTCGTAGCGCAGGAAGGAACGCGTGAACGTGCCCGTGCCATGTGACATGGATCTCAGGTCGATGGCGTACCTCGTGATCTCCAGCTCGGGCACCTCGGCCTTGACCAGGGTGCGACCGGTGCCGACGGGCTCGGTGCCGAGCACGCGCCCGCGCCGCGACGACAGGTCGGACATCACCGACCCCACGTAGTCGTCGGCCACCAGCACGGAGAGCTCGTCCACCGGCTCGAGCAGCAGGGTCGGCACCTTCGACGCCGCCTCCTTCAGCGCCAGCTGGCCGGCGATCTGGAAGGCCATGTCGGAGGAGTCGACGGAGTGCGCCTTGCCGTCGTAGAGCGTGACGCGCACGTCGACCATCGGGTAGCCGGCGACGACGCCCCGCTCCATCTGGGCCCGTACGCCCTTCTCCACCGATGGGATGAACTGCCGCGGCACCACGCCGCCCACGATCTTGTCCACGAACTCGAACCCGCCGCCGGACGGCAGGGGCTCCACCTCGAGGTGGCAGATCGCGTACTGGCCGTGCCCGCCGGTCTGCTTGACGTTGCGGCCCATCGCCTGGCACTTGCCGCCGAACGTCTCGCGCAGCGGCACCCGCAGCTCCACGCGCTCGACCTCGACGCCGTGCCGCTTGGACAGCCGGTCGAGCAGCACGTCGGTGTGCGCCTCGCCCATGCACCACAGGACGAGCTGCCGGGTCTCGGCGTTGTTCTCCAGCCGCAGCGTGGGGTCCTCGGCCACGAGCCGGCCGAGCGCCTGCGACAGCTTGTCCTCGTCGGCCTTGGACTTGGCCCTGATCGCCACGGGCAGCAGCGGTTCGGGCATGGCCCAGGCGGTCATGACCAGCGGCCGCTCCACCTCGGACAGGGTGTCGCCGGTCTCGGCGCGCGAAAGCTTGGCCACCGCCACGATGTCGCCGGCCATGCCCTTGGCCGCGCCGCGCTGGTGCTTGCCCAGCGGACAGGTCAGGGTGCCGATGCGCTCGTCCACGTCGTGGTCCTCGTGGCCGCGGTCGGCCAGGCCGTGCCCGGACACGTGCACGGTCATGTCGGGGCGCAGCGTGCCGGAGAAGACGCGGACGAGGCTGATGCGGCCGACGTACGGGTCGCTGGTGGTCTTGACGACCTCGGCCACCAGCGGGCCGTCCTGGTCGCAGGTGATGCCCTTGACCTGTTTGCCGGACAGGTCGGTGATCTCCGGCATCGGGTGTTCGAGGGGCGAGGGGAAGCCCTGAGTGATGACCTCGAGCACCTCGTGCGCGCCCACGCCCAGCCCGCTGCAGAGAACCGGGTAGAAGCTGCCGCGCGCGACGGCCTTCTCCAGGTCCTCGATGAGGACCTTGGTGTCGATCGGCTCGCCCTCGAGGTATCTCTCCATGAGCGTCTCGTCTTCGCTCTCCTGGATGATGCCCTCGATCAGACTGCCGCGGTACTCCTCGATCTGCGCCTGGTACTCGGCGCCGGGCTCCTTCTCGGTACGGGCGCCGGTCGCGTAGTTGTAGAACTTCTGGGTGAGCAACCCGATCAGCCCGTTGACGTGCCCATTGGTGATCACCGGCAGGTAGAGGGGCGCCACGCCGTCGCCGAAGACGTCCTGGCAGGCGGCGAGCACCTCGTCGAAGTCGGCCCGCTGGTGGTCGATCTTGGTGATCACGACCGCGCGGGGCATGCCGACCTGCGCGCACTCCTCCCAGAGCATCTGGGTGAGCCCGTCGATCCCGTCGGAGGCGGAGACCACGAACAACGCCGCGTCCGCGGCTCGCAGCCCGGCTCGCAGATCGCCGACGAAGTCGGCGTAGCCGGGGGTGTCCAGAAGGTTGATCTTGATGCTGTTGTGCAGCAGGGGCGCCAAGGAGAGATTGACCGACCGCTGTTGCCTGACCTCGACCTCGTCGAAGTCGCTGACCGTGTTGCCGTCCTCGACCCGTCCCGGGCGCTGAATAGTGCCCGTGGCGGCCAGCAGCTGCTCGACGAGGGTCGTCTTACCTGCTCCTGAGTGGCCGACCAGCACGACATTGCGTATCGCATCCGCCCTGTCGGCCGCGGGTGCCCTGCCCGCGGCTCCTACGGCGCCTCCCGTGTTTCTTTCAGCCACATCGGCCTCCAGCGTCGTCGGTTGGTTCCAACGCCGCGCCCGCGCGAAGTGTGACAGAAACCGCATGGACGCGGTGTGTTCACCAAATACCCGTGTGGCGGATATCACAAGAGGGCCAGGGCAAAGAAAGTTGTCAGGTCCGTGATGGCCTACGATCGGACGGCGATGCTCAAACTCCTGCGCCCGGCCATGACCCGGATACTCACCCCGCTGGGCAGGGCCCTCGTCGGCCGCGGGATCGGCCCGAACGCCGTCACGGCGATCGGCACCCTCGGCACCGTCGTGGCCGCCCTGACCTTCTTCCCCCTCGGCCACCTGACCGTGGGGGCCCTTGTGATCACGGTTTTCGTGCTGTTCGACCTGCTCGACGGTGTGGTGGCCAGGCTCGGCGGGAAGGGGGGAAGCACCTGGGGCGCGTTCCTGGACTCGACCCTCGACCGCGTGGCCGACGCGGCCATCTTCGCCGGCCTGATCTTGTATTTCGTGTCCAGGCAGGACACGCTGATGGCCTCGGTGACGCTGGTGTGCCTGATCGCCGGGACCCTGGTGTCGTACGCCAAGGCCAGGGCCGAGGGGCTCGGGCTCACGGCTGACGTCGGGCTGGCCGAGCGGCCGGAGCGGCTGGTCGTGGCGCTGGTCGCGGCCTGCTTCTCGGGGCTCGGCGTGCCGTACGTTCTGCCTGCCGGGATGTGGCTGCTGGCGGCGGCCAGCGTGATCACCGTGGGGCAGCGGGTGGTGGCCGTCTATCGGCAGGCGAGGGAGAAATGAGCGAGAAGGCATCGTTCGGCGATCGTGTGGTGGCCGCCGGTTTCGCGGCCGGGTGGAAGCTCGTGCCGCTGCTGCCCGAGCGCCCCACGGCCGCGGTCTTCCGCGTCCTGGCCGACCGGGTGTGGGCCAGGCGCGGCAAGTCGGTGCGCCGGCTGGAGTCCAACCTCGCCAGGGTGACCGGCCTCGCCCCGGGCAGCCGCGAGCTGCGCGAGCTCACCAGAGCGGGCATGCGCTCGTACTTCCGCTACTTCCACGAGATCTTCCGGCTGCCGTCCATGAGCACCGAGGAGGTCGTGCGGCGCACCCACGTCATCGGCGCCGAGCACGTCCACGACACCGTGGCGGCCGGGCGGGGCGTGGTGCTGGCGCTGCCGCACATGGGCAACTGGGATCAGGCCGGCGCCTGGCTGGTGGGCGTGGGCCATCCGTTCACGACCGTGGCCGAGCGGCTCAGGCCGGAGTCGTTGTTCCGGCGCTACGTGGCCTTCCGCGAAGGGCTCGGCATGGAGGTGCTGCCGCTGACCGGCGGCGACGGGCACAACTTCGCCACGCTGGCGATGCGGGTGCGCAAGGGCGGCGTGGTGTGCCTGCCCGCCGAGCGCGATCTGACCAAGAGCGGCGTCGAGGTGCGCTTCTTCGGCGCCACCACGAAGGTGCCCGCGGGGCCGCCGCTGCTGGCCGTGCAGACCGGGGCCGCGCTGCTGCCGGCGGTCGTCTACTTCGTGAACGGCGACTGGGGCATCCACATCCACGAGGAGATCCCGGTCCCGGAGGAGGGCACCCGGCAGGAGAAGGTCGCGGTGGTGGCGCAGCGGCTGGCCGACGTGTTCGAGAAGGGCATCTCCGAGCATCCGGAGGACTGGCACATGTTGCAGCGGCTCTGGCTGGAAGACCTGCCGCTCCCGGAGGCCGGCCCATGAAGGTGGGCATCGTGTGCCCCTACTCGTGGGACATGCCGGGCGGGGTCAAGCAGCACATCGACGACCTGGCGCAGGCGCTGATCGCGCAGGGGCACGACGTGTCGGTGATCGCGCCGGCGGCCGACGACGACGAGCTGCCCCCTTATGTGACGGGTGCGGGGCGGGCGATTCCGGTGCCGTACAACGGGGCGGTGGCCCGGATGTCGTTCGGCTTCCTGTCGGCGGCGCGGGTGCGGCGGTGGGTGCGCACGGGCCGGTTCGACGTGCTGCACATCCACGAGCCGCTGATCCCGAGCCTGGGCGTGCTGGCGTGCTGGGCGGCGAAGGGGCCGATCGTGGCCACCTTCCACGCGTCGTGGTCGCGCTCGCGGGCCATCGCGGTGGCCGAGCCGCTGCTGCAGAGCGCGCTGGAGAAGCTCAGCGGGCGCATCGCGGTCTCCGACGCGGCCCGCAAGAGCCTGGTCGAGCAGTTCGGCGGCGACGCGGTGCTCATCCCGAACGGCGTGACCGTCTCCCGCTACACCGAGGCCGAGCCGCTGGACGGGTGGGGGCCCGACGGGGCCACGCTCGGCTTCCTGGGGCGGATGGACGAGGAGCGCAAAGGGCTGCCGATCCTGCTGGAGGCGTTCGCGACGCTGGCGGCCGAGCGGCCGGAGGTGAAGCTGCTCATCGCCGGCCCGGGCGACGAGAAGGACGTCTACGACCGGGTGCCGAAGCGGTTCCGCGACCGGGTGACGGTGCTGGGCATGGTGAGCGAGGCGGACAAGATCCGGGCCTATCACTCGGTCGACGTGTTCTGCGCGCCCAACACGCGGGGGGAGAGCTTCGGCATCGTGCTGGCCGAGGCCATGGCCTCCGGGGCCACGGTGCTGGCCAGTGACATCCCGGCCTTCCGCAGGGTGCTCGGCGAGGGGCAGGCGGGCGCGTTGTTCGCCAACGGCGACGCCGGCTCGCTGGCGCGCGAGGCGGCCGCGCTGCTCGACGCGCCCGAGCGGCGCGCCAAGCTGGCCTCGGAGGCGCTGGTGGCGGTCAGGAAGTACGACTGGTCCACGGTGGCGCGGGACGTCGTACGTGTGTACGAGACGGTCACCACGAGCGGCGCGGGCCGCGTGGAGGAGGATCTGTGACCGCGGGCGGCAGGGAGGATGATCGGTGACCTCCACCATGGTCGTTCTGATCGCGGGCATCGTCGTGGTGCTCATGGCCGTGTACGTCTCCTGGCGGGCGGGCCGGCTCGATCGCCTGCACATCCGCCTGGAGCTGGCCCGCGAGTCGCTGGACGCCGCGCTGATGCGGCGCAGGGCGGTGGTGCTGGAGCTGGCCGGCTCGCGCCTGCTGGACCCGGCCACGTCGCTGGTGCTGGCCGCGGCCGCCCACGAGGCCAGGATCACCGGACCGGAGGAGCGCGAGCACGCCGAGAGCGACCTGTCGCGGACGCTGCGGGCGGCGGTGGACCAGGAGCGGTTCAGGGAGAAGTTGTCGGAGTCTCCCGGCGGCCGCGACCTGCTGGAGGAGCTCGATACGGCCGTGGCCAAGGTGGTCTACTCGCGGCGCTTCTATAACAATGCGGTGGCGGTCACCCGGACGGCGCAGCGCCGCTGGTTGGCGAGAACCCTGCGCCTGGCGGGGCACACGGAGTATCCCGATTTCTTTGAGATTGATGACAATCCGCCTGCGACTATGGCAACTGAATGACCTGATTTGGGGAAGCCAGTAAGCTTCATCCCGTTTTCGGGCTGAAGCGAGGAGTGTTGCAGGTGCGGCTACCCCGGATGATCACGCTCACACTTGCCGGAGCGGCCGTGCTGCTGCCCGTTGCGGCCTGCTCGTCGGAGGAGCCCGCTCCGGGTCAGGTGCCGCAGGCCGCCACGGTGGCGCCGAGCGAGGAGCCTGCCGAGGCGTCGGCGCACCCCTTCACCGGCAAGCCGTACGACGAGCTCAAGCCGGTGCTCGCCGTGAAGATCGAGAACACGGCGGCGGGCAAGCCGCAGATGGGGCTCAAGAGCGCGGACATCGTCTACGTCGAGCAGGTCGAGGCCGGGCTGACCCGGCTCATGGCGATCTTCTCGTCCAAGCTGCCCGCCAAGGTGGGCCCGGTCCGCAGTGCCCGCATCTCCGACCTGCACATCGCGCCGATGTTCGGCAAGCCGGCCTTCTCCTACTCGGGCGCGCAGTCCTTGATGTTGCCGCTGATCGCCGAGGCGTCCCTGTACGACGTCGGCGACACCCGCAATCCCGGGGCGTACTTCCGGCAGCCGGGCCGCTTCGCCCCCTACAACCTGTTCGCCAACACCAAGCCGCTGCTGGCCAAGGCGCCCAAGGCGAGCAAGGCCAAGGACATCGGCTTCACCTTCGGCGACGCGCCGGCCGAAGGCGGCGTGGACAAGAAGGCGTACACCGTCAAGTGGCCCGCCGCGCGCTTCACCTTCGCCTGGTCCGAGCAGCGCAAGCTGTGGATGATCTGGCAGGACGGCAAGAAGGACATGGCCGCCGAGGGCGGGCAGCTCGGGGCTCCGACGATCGTCATCCAGTACACCAAGACCGAGCGCTCCCAGTTCCACGACAAGAACGACAGCTACACGCCGCTGGTGCACACCACGGGCAAGGGCACGGCGATCGTGCTGCGCGACGGTAAAGCTTTCAAAGCGCGGTGGGAACGGGAATCGGAGAAGGACGGCACGACGTTCACCACTGAGAGCGGGGAGCCGATGAACTTCGCGCCCGGCCAGGTCTGGGTGGCCCTCGCCAGCCGCAAACCCGTCATCCCCTGATCGCTGCTACATGTAACGACATGGGCGATAAATCCTGACATCTTGGCATGTCGGGGGAGGGGTCCTCCAGGACCTACGATGGGTTTGATAACTTACCGACTGCCCTGAGAGCTCGTGAGGATGACCGTGTCCAGCAGCACGCCAGAAAACACCCCCGTCACCGGAACCGCCCGCGTCAAGCGTGGCATGGCCGAGATGCTCAAGGGCGGCGTCATCATGGACGTCGTCACCCCCGAGCAGGCGAAGATCGCGGAGGACGCCGGCGCTGTCGCGGTCATGGCGCTCGAGCGCGTTCCCGCCGACATCCGCGCGCAGGGCGGCGTGTCCAGGATGAGCGACCCCGACATGATCGACGGCATCATCAGCGCCGTGTCGATCCCCGTCATGGCCAAGGCCCGCATCGGCCACTTCGTCGAGGCCCGGGTGCTGCAGTCGCTCGGCGTGGACTACGTCGACGAGTCGGAGGTGCTGACTCCGGCCGACTACGCCAACCACATCGACAAGTGGCAGTTCACGGTGCCGTTCGTGTGCGGCGCCACCAACCTGGGCGAGGCGCTGCGCCGCATCACCGAGGGCGCTGCCATGATCCGTTCCAAGGGCGAGGCGGGCACCGGCGACGTCTCCAACGCCGTCACCCACATGCGCACCATCCGCGCCGAGATCAAGCGGCTCGCCTCGCTGCCCGAGGACGAGCTGTACGTGGCCGCCAAGGAGCTGCAGGCCCCGTATGAGCTGGTCGCCGAGGTCGCCAAGGCGGGCAAGCTGCCGGTCGTGCTGTTCACCGCGGGCGGCATCGCCACCCCGGCCGACGCCGCGATGATGATGCAGCTGGGCGCCGAGGGCGTGTTCGTGGGCTCGGGCATCTTCAAGTCGGGCGACCCGGCCAAGCGCGCCGCGGCCATCGTCAAGGCCACCACCTTCCACGACGACCCCGACGTCCTCGCCAAGGTCTCGCGCGGCCTGGGCGAGGCCATGGTCGGCATCAACGTCGACGAGATCCCCCAGCCGCACCGCCTGGCCGAGCGCGGCTGGTAGTCCGGCGCGTCGTTGCGGGCCACGCACCTGCCTCCGGTGAGATGATCACTGCGGGCGGGGGTGCCACCGGGCGACGGTGACGACGGAAATTTCCGAAAGAGGCGACATCCGCGAAGGATGTCGTCTTTTTCGTGTTGTGCGGTGTTAACTACGCAGTCATGATCGTCAGTAAGGCTACGGGAAACCCCCTCACCCTCGATCGTCCCAGGAGCCACTGATGTCCAAGCTGAACCGCCGGCACTTCCTCGTCACCGGTTTAGCGGCGGGCGCCGCCGCGGCCATCCCGGCCACCGCCGCGCACGCCGACGACCCCGCCGCCGAGACCGCCCAGAGCCTGGCCTCGCGCGGGCTGCGCGCCGACCCGTTCACGTTGGGCGTGGCCTCCGGCGACCCCGACCACGAGGGTTTCGTGTTGTGGACCAGGCTCGCCCAGGAGCCGCTCGCCGAGGACGGCCTCGGCGGCATGCCGCAGCGTCCGTTCACCGTGCAGTGGCAGGTGTACGCCGACGAGCGCCTTCGCCGCGTCGTCCGCTCCGGTGTCGCCGTGGCCGCCCCGGAGTGGGGCCACAGCGTCCACGTCGAGGTGCAGAACCTGAGCTCCGACCGCGAGTACTGGTACCGCTTCCGCGTCGGCCCGTACGTCTCGCCCGCCGGCCGCACCCGCACCGCCCCGCACCCCCTGTCGTACGGCGGCGGCCTGGCCATGGCGTTCGTCTCCTGCGCCCAGTTCGAGCACGGCTACTTCACCTCCTACCGCAGGCTGGCCGAGGAGCACCCCGACCTGATCCTGCACCTGGGCGACTACCAGTACGAGTACACCAAGAACACCTACACCATCCCCGGCGGCAACATCCGCCACCACGAAGGCCCCGAGACCGAGACCCTGGCCAACTACCGCCAGCGTCACGCCCAGTACAAGGCCGACCCCGACCTGCAGGTCGCGCACGCCGCCGCGCCCTGGCTGGTCGTGTGGGACGACCACGAGCTGGACAACAACTGGGCCGACGAGGTGCCCGAGAAGCCCGAGGTCCCGCAGCCGGGCTTCCTGACCCGCCGCGAGGCCGCCTTCCGCGCCTACTACGAGAACATGCCGCTGCGCCGCACCTCCATCCCGCGCGGCATCGACATGCAGCTCTACCGGCGCATCCGCTGGGGCAGGATGGCCACCTTCCACATGCTCGACACCCGCCAGTACCGCGACGACCAGGGCTGCGGCGACGGCTACAAGGACTGTCCCGCCTCCGTCGACCCGGCCCGCTCGATCACCGGGGCCGAGCAGGAGGCGTGGTTGATGGACGGGTTCCGCCACTCGCGGGCGCAGTGGGACATCCTCGGGCAGCAGGTCTTCTTCGCCCAGCGTGACAACAACGCCGGCCCCGCCAAGATCACCAGCCAGGACGCCTGGGACGGCTACGTCGCCTCCCGCCGCCGCATCACGCAGGGCTGGATCGACGCCGAGGTGCGCAACCCCGTCGTGCTGACCGGCGACGTGCACGCGCACTGGGCCAGCGACCTCAAGCTCGACTACGACGACCCGACCGGGCCGTCGGTGGGGGCGGAGCTGGTGGCCTCGTCGATCTCCACCGGCGGGAACGGGGCCGACTCCGACCCGGCCACGCATCCGTTCCTGACGATCAACCCGCATCTGAAGTTCTACAACAACCAGCGCGGATACGTGCTGACGAAGATCGAGCGGGAGCAGATGTCGGCCGACTTCAAGGTCGTGCCCCGGGTGACCGAGCCGGGCGCCGACGTTCACACCCGGGCCACGTTCGTCGTCGAGGACCGCGTGCCGGGGGTGCAGCAGACGTACCTGAGGCCGCTCGACCCGACGGTCCTGCGTACGGCGCCGATGACCGTCGAGGAGACGGTCCGCCTGGAGACCGAGCGCCCCTGACGATCAGAAGCCCGGCCGTACGGCCGGGCTTTCTCCGCCGGAATATCAGCCAGGCCAAGTAGCAGTACGCCGTGCTCGGCTCGCTGGAACACGGCCCCCGACGCATGACCGAGCTGGCCGAAGAGCACGCCGTACAGCTGCCGACCATGACCGTGCAGATCAACCGCCTGGAGGACGCCGGCCTGGTGGCCCGCGGCTCCGACCCGGCGGACGCGCGCGTCAGGACGGTCGAGCTGACCGGCGAGGGCCGCGACCGGCTGCGCGCCGTGCGGCAGGCCAGGATCGCCCACCTGACCACGGAGCTGGCCGCGCTCACCGGCGAGGAGCGGGCCGCGCTCGCGGCCGCGCTACCGGTCCTGGCCAAGCTCGGCGGAAAACCCCAGTAAGGAGCACGCATGACAGCCGGCGGCGGAATCCTGCGCCGTCCCCGTACGGGCTCGGCGCCGTCCTCTTCGGCTGGGGCGTCTGCGTGGCGCTGGCCTCGGTCTTCGGCGCGCCACCGCTCCAGCGCAGGGTCGGCTCCGTGAAGGTGCTGCACCTGTCGCTGGCCCTGCTGGCCGTTCTGCAGATCGGCATCGCGCTGTCCGGGCACGCCGGGATCCACACCGGGATCATCGTGTGCACGATCCTGTCCGGCATCCCCATCGGGCTCAACAACACCGTCTTCACCGAGTCCGCCATGGAGGTCTCCGACGCGCCCAGGCCCGTCGCCTCCGCGGGCTACAACTTCGTCCGCTGGATGGGTGGCGCGCTCGCCCCGTTCCTCGCCACGAAGCCGGGTGAGGAGATCGGCGTCGCCGTGCCGTACGCGCTGGGCGCCGCCTGCTGCCTGGTCGCCATGGCCATCCTGTACCTCAAGCGCCACCACCTGAGCGCCCTCGTGCACGTCGGCGCCGAGCCGGTGCCCGCTCGCTAGGATGTCCCACCATGGTGGGACACGTGCTGCTGCTTGTGGCCGGGTTGCTCACGGCGCCCGCGCGTGTCGACCAGCTGTCGGTGATGACCTGGAACGTCTGCACCGGCACCAACTCCGACTGCCGCCTCTATCGCGCGAGCTCGGTCGAACTGGCGGAGACGATCGGCACGTACGCGCTCAACCAGCCGGTCAAGCCCGATGTGATCTTCCTGCAGGAGTTCTGCACGGGCGCGACCGGCACCCTGAAGTCATGGCTGGAGCAGCGCACCGGCCGCCGATGGACCATCGGCTCGTGGGGCCTGCTCGCGGGCGGCGGCGCCCCGTACGCGTGCCACCCCGACCGGCTAGGGCGTCCCCGGGGCGCGCAGAGCATCGCCGTAGCGGTGGCGGGCGACGCCACGTTCAAGATCCACCCGCTGCCCGCGCCGCCCTGGTACGTCAAGCGCGCCGCCGTCTGCGCGACCGTCCCCGCCAGGAAGGTCCACGCCTGCGGCACCCACCTGTCCTCCGGCGCCCAGTACGACGACCGGCAGCCCGGCGCCCCGTACCGAACCCGGCAGCTCAAGCGGCTGCTCGAGCTCGCCACCAAGCCCGGCTACCGCGCGATCATCGGCGGCGACCTCAACGTGGCGCCCCCGGACAGCGGGTACGGCAGCGCCGCGGGCCGCCGCGCCGTCGTGCCGTTCTACCGGGCGTACCAGGAATGCGACCAGCGCGGCGCGCGGCGCACCGGACGCTGGACCCGCGAGGGCAAGAAGCTCGACTACCTGTTCGCCCCCAAAGGCACGGTGCGGCGCTGCCACGTCGACCGCCGCGTGACCCTGTCCGACCACAAGCCCGTCTACGTCAAGCTGGCGCTGTAGGAAGATGCCAGGCCATCCTGGTGTTGAATTGTCGGAACCCGCACCCAGACGGAAGGATCGACTGTGCCCACGATCGGTGTACTCGCTCTCCAAGGAGACGTGCGCGAGCATGTGCGCATGCTTCAGGAGGCAGGCGCGACGGCCCACGCCGTCCGCAGACCGGCCGAGCTGGACGCGGTCGACGCCCTCGTCATCCCCGGCGGCGAGTCCACCACCATGTGGAAGCTCGCCGAGACCTTCGACATGCTCCAGCCGCTGCGGATGCGGGTCAAGGAAGGCATGCCCGCCTACGGCTCCTGCGCCGGCATGATCATGCTGGCCGACAGGATCGAGGACGGCATCGCCGGGCAGCAGACGATCGGCGGCATCGACATGGTGGTCAGGCGCAACGCGTTCGGTCGTCAGGTGGACTCGTTCGAGTCGGATCTGGACTTCGCGGGCGGACGGGTGCACGCGGTGTTCATCCGCGCCCCCTGGGTCGAATCCCTCGGCGCCGACGTGGAAGTGCTGGGCCGGTGCGAGCCTGGGGATAGGATCGTCGCAGTCCGTCAAGGTCCGCTGCTCGCGACATCGTTCCACCCCGAACTCACCGGGGACGCTCGCGTGCACCGTTACTTCGTAGACATGGTTAGGGAGCTCTAAGTAATGTCCGGCCACTCCAAATGGGCGACGACGAAGCACAAGAAGGCCGCGCTCGACGCCAAGCGGGGCAAGCTGTTCGCCAAGCTCATCAAGAACATCGAAGTGGCGGCCCGCACCGGTGGCCCTGACCCGGACGCCAACCCCACCCTCTTCGACGCCATCTTCAAGGCGAAGAAGAACTCCGTGCCCAACGACAACATCGAGCGGGCCCGCAAGCGCGGTGGCGGCCTGGAGGCCGGCGGCGCCGACTGGCAGACCATCATGTACGAGGGTTACGCGCCCGGCGGCGTCGCGGTGCTCATCGAGTGCCTCACCGACAACCGCAACCGCGCCGCCTCCGAGGTGCGGGTCGCGCTGACCCGCAACGGCGGCTCCCTGGCCGACCCCGGGTCCGTGTCCTACATGTTCAACCGCAAGGGCGTCGTCATCGTGCCCAAGGACGGGCTCGACGAGGACACCGTGCTGATGGCCGTGCTGGAGGCGGGCGCCGAGGAGGTCAACGACCTGGGCGACTCGTTCGAGGTCGTCTCCGAGGCCGGCGACCTGGTGCCGGTGCGCAAGGCGCTGCAGGAGGCCGGGATCGACTACGACTCGGCGGAGTCGGGCTTCCTGCCGACGATGAGCGTGCCGCTGGACGAGGACGGCGCCAAGAAGGTGTTCCGCCTCATCGAGGCGCTGGAGGACAGCGACGACGTGCAGAACGTCTTCGCCAACTTCGACGTCAGCGACGCCGTGCTGGAGCGCCTGGGCGCCGAGTAGGCGCCCCCTTCCTGCCCAGGGGCCCCGGTTTCCCGCCGGGGCCCGGCTTGCGTGTGAGCACGTCGCGCGTGGAGGCGAAAGCCCGGGGTCTCGTACCGTCTGAGGTGCGCGATCGGGCGGGAGCGGCGTAGGGTCGGGCGACGTGACTTCCCCCAACCCCCCGCAGACGTCCTATCGGGCGATCGGCTGGCTGCTGGCCGTGCCCGCACTCTTCGGCACCCTCATCACGCTGGTGCTGCCGACGGCCCAGACGATCTGGCTCAGCTTCCAGAGCGGCGGCATCCTCAAGGAGAGCACGTACACGGGGATGTCCAACTACGCCGAGTTGCTGGACGACGCCGGGTTCTTGCGGGCGCTCGGCTTCACCGTCTCGCTGACCGTCGTGCCGCTGCTCGTGGCCGTGGTGGTGGCGCCGCTGCTGGCGCTGGCCCTCGACTGGGGCGGCACCTGGACGCGGCGGGCCGGGCGGGTCGTGCTGTCCCTGGCGGTCGTCACGTTCTCGCCCGTGGGCGTGGCGGCGGCCTGGATGCAGGGGCTGCGGCCGGAGGCGACCGGCATGCTCGCGCTGGCGGAGGGGCTGCGTGAGCCGGACACGGCGCCGGGGACGCTGCGGTTGATCATCGGCGCCGCGACGTTCGGCGTGGTGTGCGCGCTGGCGGTCATCGCGTTCCTGCCCGCTCTGCGCGGCGGCACCGCGGTGCCCGCCATGCTCGTCGTCGGCGTGCTCGTGGCACTCGCCGCCGTCGCCGTCGGCCTGCAGACCTTCTCGATCGGGCTGGTCCTCACCGGTGGCGGCCCTCAGCGGTCCACAGAGACGCTCGCGGGCCTCCAGTACAACCTTGCCTTCAGAGACGCCAGGTTCGGCTCTGGCGCGGCCGTTGCGGCCCTCACGGGGGTCCTCCTCGGCGTGCTGGGCATCGTCGCCACCGTCGTCGCCGTGGCGGCCAGGCTGCGCATCACGCTCACCCGCGCCGGCGCCCCGTCGGCGGGGCCCGCGGCGCCTCCTGGACCGGTCTCCGGTCCCGGCGGCTCGGACGGGTCGCCGAAGACGGTCGGCGTCGTCGTCGGGGTGGCGGCGCTGGTGCTCTTCCTGGCCGTGGGGATCGTGCTGGCCTGGCCCTGGATCTCCGGCGTGCTGGGCACGACCGGCAGCGAGGCGGGCGGGCTGCGTACGCAGGTCAACACCTGGGTGCCGGCCGTCACCGGAGCGCTGGTGTCGGTCGGGGTCGCCTATCTGGCCGCACTCGGCATCGGCGGCCTGCGGCCGCTGGGGCGCGGGAGCGAGTGGCTGCTGCTGGCCTTCGCGCCCTGGTTGTTCGTCGGCCCGGGCCCCCTGGGCGTCGCGAACTGGCAGAACATGCGTAACCTCGGCCTGATCGACACCTTCCTCGCGCTCTTTCCGTTCCTGCTGGTGAGCGTGCCCGCCCTGTTCGT
Source organism: Nonomuraea turkmeniaca (assembly GCF_005889735.1). GTDB lineage: Bacteria > Actinomycetota > Actinomycetes > Streptosporangiales > Streptosporangiaceae > Nonomuraea > Nonomuraea turkmeniaca. The sequence goes on along the minus strand of NZ_VCKY01000009.1, from coordinate 45,851 downwards.
GCTCACCCTGCTGTGCAAGGGACTGGCCGAGCGGAACGACAAGGACTTCTTCAGCGGCGTCGTGCTGCCCTCCCTGCCCATGGCGGGCATCCTGGCCGGTGCCGTCGCGCTGGTGAACGCCCAGGACCTGTTCTGGCCGCTGCTGGTCGCCCAGCGACGCGATCTGTCGACCGCGCCCGTGGCCCAGATGTTCGAGCTCAGGTCGTTCGCCGCCACCACGCCCGGAGTCGGCGTCACCACGCCGCTGCTCGTGGTCGCCGTCGCGCTGGCCGCCGTCGTGGCAGCTCAGCTGCTTTACCTGGACCGGCTCGCCGTCAGCACAAATGGTTCGCGGTAGCGTACCCGGCTGCGTAGGTTGGGCGGTTGTGGAAATTCGCGATCTGACTCCCGAGGACCTGGACGACGTCCTCGACCTCCGCAAGCGCTCGTTCGGCCCGCTGTCGGCGGCCGACACCGAGCGGTGGCGCCGCGCGTCGATCCCCTTGCTCGGTGAGGGCCGCTATCTGGGCGCGTTCGACGGTTCCAGGCTGACCGCCGCCGCCCGGCTGCGGCAGTTCACGCAGTGGTGGCACGGCCGGCCGCAGCCGATGGCCGGGATCGCGGGCGTCACCGTCAGCCCCGAGGATCGCGGCCGCGGCGTCGGAACGAAGATCATGCGGGCCGTCATCGACCGGGCCCTGTCCCTCGGCGACGCGGTGTCCGTGCTGTACCCGGCCACCACGCCCATCTACCGGGCCCTCGGCTACGAGCACGCCGGAGCGCAGCACAACGTGCGGCTCCCCGCCGAGGCACTACGCCAGATCCGGCCGTCCGGGGACGTCAAGCTGCGCAGGATGGTGCCCGGTGACGCCGCCGAGGTCATCTCCGTGCTGCACCGCGTGTACGGCGCCGCCCGCGCCAGCGGGCCGGTCTCCTGGGACGAGCGCACCTGGAACCTGTGGCTCGAGGACGAGGACGACTTCCTCTACCTCGCCGGCGACGGCTTCCTGATCTACCGCTGGAAGGGCGACGACATCCTGGTCGAAAACCTCGTCGCCGGCTCCGAGGAGACCGCCAGGACCTTGTGGTCCCTGGTCGGCACCGCCTCCTCGATCGCGCAGCACGTCATCGCGCCCGTGGCGCCCGACGACCCGGTGTTGTGGTTGCTGCGCGAGCGCGGGAAGGAGCAGGTCAAGCAGGTGCGGTGGATGTTCAGGGTGCTGGACGTGGCCGCCGCGGTGGAGCGCAGGGGCTATCCGCTGCCCGTGAGCTGCGAGGCCGTCGTCACCGTGGAGGATCCGGTGCGGGGTGGCGGCACGTGGCGGCTGGAGTTCTCCGGCGGGTCCGGCGCCGCCACGCCGATCGGGGAGTCCGGGGGCGGCGCGCCCGGCGCGGTGCTCAGCGCGAACGGCCTGGCCGCCCTGTACTCGGGCGTTCCGACGGGCACGCTCCGGCTCGCCGGGCTCATGTCCGGTGACGACCGGCACGACGAGGCCCTCGACACCGTCTTCGCCGCCAAGCCCTACATGCTCGACTACTTCTGACAGGCCGTTCCACGCGCGGGTGTGCGCTTGAGCCGGTGGGGCGGGCGTTTCACGGTGCGCGGGCATCCCGGCCGGGGTAGAGTCTGGTGCCGAACAGGTGTTCGGCGGCGCGGGAGGGGCAGGCCGGTGCGGGTGATGGGCGTCGATCCGGGGCTGACCCGGTGCGGCCTGGGGGCCGTCGAGGGGCGTCCGGGCACGCCGCTGACGCTGGTGGGCGTCGGGGTGGTCCGCACCGGCGCGGACGAGGAGCTCGGCGCTCGGCTCATCGGCATCGAGGCGGGGATCGAGCAGTGGCTCGACGACGTCCGTCCCGACGCGGTGGCGGTCGAGCGGGTCTTCAGCCAGCACAACGTACGCACCGTCATGGGCACCGCCCAGGCCGCCGGCATCGCGGTGTTGTGCGCCGCCAGGCGCGGGCTGCCCGTGGCGCTGCACACGCCGTCCGAGGTCAAGGCCGCCATCACCGGCAGCGGCACCGCCGACAAGAAGCAGATCGGCGCCATGGTCACCCGCCTGCTGCGCCTGCCCGAGATGCCCAAGCCCGCCGACGCCGCCGACGCGCTCGCCCTGGCCATCTGCCACGTGTGGCGCGGCGGCGCCCAGTCCCGGCTCGCCGAGGCCCTGGCCCGAGCCACCCGAAAGGACGTCAGGCGATGAACGCGTCGAGGGCGGAGGGGGACCTGTGATCGCGTCGGTGGCGGGACGGGTGACGGCGATCGCGCCGGAGGGGGCGGTCATCGAGGTCGGCGGCGTCGGCATGCTCACCCACTGCACGCCGGGCACGCTCGCCACGCTGCGCGTCGGCGAGGAGGCCCGGCTGGCCACGTCGCTGGTGGTGCGCGAGGAGTCGCTCACCCTCTACGGCTTCGCCACCGACGACGAGCGGGCCGTGTTCGAGCTGCTGCAGACCGCCAGCGGCGTCGGGCCCAAGCTGGCTCTGGCCATGCTCGCCGTGCACACGCCCAACGCGCTGCGGGTGGCCGTGGCGAGCGCCGACCTCAAGGCGCTCACGCAGGTGCCGGGCATCGGGCAGAAGGGCGCCCAGCGCATCGTGCTGGAGCTCAAGGACCGGCTCGGGACGCCTGAGGAGGCCGTCAACGCCGCGCTCAACGGGGAGCGGCGGGCGGCCACGTGGCGCGACCAGGTCCACTCGGGCCTCGTGGGCCTGGGCTACTCCAGCAAGGACGCCGACGAGGCGATCGCCGTCGTGGAGCCGGACGCCGACGCCGAGCTTGCCGCCGGCCGTCAGCCCCAGGTCGCCGCCCTGTTGAAGGCGGCACTGCGATCGCTGAGCGTGCGATGATCGCGCGTGCCGTGACGAACGCGATCTCTGCTGGTTTCCGTGGCCGAACAACCGCCCGCCGTCGCTGCGCGGTGAGTGCCGGGAGCCGTACGGTGAGAGCTTCGGACCCTGAGGTTCGGTTCCGGTGAGGAGGTGTGGTGGGCGAGGGATTTGAGCGCGAGCTCGTGTCGGCCGATGTCGCGGGTGACGAGCTGCAGATCGAGGCGGCCCTGCGGCCCAAGCGGCTCAGCGAGTTCATCGGCCAGGGCCGCGTGCGGGAGCAGCTGTCGCTCGTGCTCGAGAGCGCCCTGCGCCGGCGGCGCCCGCCCGACCACGTGCTGATGAGCGGCTCCCCGGGACTCGGCAAGACCACCCTGGCCATGATCGTGGCGGCCGAGCTCAACGCGCCGCTGCGCATCACCTCGGGCCCGGCGCTGGAGCGGGCGGGCGACCTCGCCGCGATCCTGTCCACGCTGGCCGAGGGCGAGGTGCTGTTCATCGACGAGATCCACAGGATGGCCAGGCCGGCCGAGGAGATGCTCTACCTCGCCATGGAGGACTTCCGGGTCGACATCGTCGTCGGGAAGGGCCCGGGCGCCACCGCCATCCCGCTCGAGATCGCGCCGTTCACCCTGGTCGGCGCCACCACGCGAGCCGGGCTGCTGCCCGCGCCGCTGCGTGACAGGTTCGGCTTCACCGCCCACATGGACTTCTACGAGGTGCCCGAGCTGGAGCAGGTGCTCTTCCGCTCGGCCAAGCTGCTCGGCGTCGAGGTTCCCGCCGAGGGCGCGCACGAGATCGCCAGGCGCTCGCGCGGCACGCCCCGCATCGCCAATCGCCTGCTGAGACGCGTACGAGACTTCGCCGACGTGCGCGCCGGCGGTGTGATCAACCGTGAGATCGCCTCCGCGGCGCTCAACCTGTACGAAGTCGACGCCGAAGGGCTCGACCGGCTCGACCGGGCGGTGCTCGGCGTGCTGCTGAGGAAGTTCGGCGGTGGCCCGGTCGGCCTGTCGACGCTGGCCGTGGCCGTGGGGGAGGAGCCGGAGACGGTCGAAGTGGTGGCCGAGCCGTTCCTCGTACGCCAGGGGCTGCTGGCCAGGACCCCGCGCGGCCGGGTGGCGACCGCCTCCGCGTGGGCGCATCTTGGAATGACACCGCCACCGGATGCGTTCGGAGCGTCACTTTTCGACTGATCACAGAACGGTTGCAACCGTTTCAAATCGGGAACTTCCCCGCGCGCCGAAACGCTGCCTCGTTGCCGCGTTTCGCAACAAGCGCCTACACTCCGTGGCTTGGCTGGCTGTGTAGGCTGACGGGCTGAGCGGCGCGGCCCGACGCAACGCACGGAATTTCCGGCGCGAGGCCGGTGTCAACTTTTTGTACGACAATGGAAGGTCGCCCCTTATGGACATGGGACAACTCGGTAGCATCCTGCCGCTGATTCTTCTGGTGGTGGTGTTCTACTTCCTGCTGATCCGCCCCCAGCGCAAGCGGCAGCAAGAGGCGGTCAAGATGCAGAACTCCCTGACACCAGGCACTCGCGTCATGACCACGACAGGCCTGTTCGCGACCGTCGTCGCGGTGGACAATGACGACGTCGTCCTCGAGGTCTCCCCCGGCATCGAGACCCGCTGGGTGAAGGCCGCGATCGGGCGCGTCATCGCGCCCGGCGAGCCTGCGGCGGCTGAGGAGCGGGACGCCGACGAGTCCGGGGACGACAAGCACGAGTCCGGCTCCACCGTGGATCGTAACGACGGCGAGGACTCCAGCACCAAGCAGTCCTGACTAAGCTCTGCGACAAACCTCTATCCGAAAGAACTGACGACCAGTGGCCCGACCGACCAGCCGCCACAGCCGACCGGGGCGAACGCTCCTGGTGCTGCTGGCGCTCATCCTCGCCCTGGGCGGGACGATGCTCCTGCAGCAGGCGTACACGCCCAAGCTGGGACTCGACCTCGCCGGCGGCACGACGGTGACCCTGTCCCCCGTGACGCAGAACGGTACCTCTCCTCCCGAGGAGATCCTGGACCGCGCGGTCAACATCATCCGCACGCGCGTCAACGGCACCGGCATCTCCGATGCGGAGGTCGCCAAGTCAGGCGACAACATCATCATCTCCATCCCGGGCGTCGGACAGAATGAGGCCATCCAGCTGGTCGCCACGACCGCAGAGCTGCGCTTCCGCCAGGTGCTCGCCATGCAGGCCACGCAGATTCCGCAGGAGCTGGCCACCAACGCGCCCACCCCGGCGGCCTCGCCTTCGGCGACCGGGTCGGCCAAGCCGTCGACCGAGCAGTCCGCCAAGCCGACCCAGTCGGCGGGCACGCCGGCGCCCAGCGCCTCTCCGACGGGCAAGGCCCTGTCGTCGGCGCTGACCGCGCCCACCCCGAGCGCGCAGCCGTCCGCCACGCAAACCGGCCAGCAGCAGGGCAAGAAGGACCAGAACGCCAAGGCCACGCCGACGGCGAGCCCGTCCGCCCAGGTCAGCACGCCGCCGATGCAGGACCCCAACGCCGGGATCGACACCCAAGGCATCGACCCCGCGGTGCTCAAGCAGTTCCAGGCGCTCGACTGCACCGACCCGAAGAAGCGCGGCCAGGGCGTCCAGGACGACCCGGCCAAGCAGTTCGCCGCCTGCGAGACCGACGGCAGCTACAAGTACGTCCTCGACGTCGCCAAGGTCGTCGGCACCGACATCGACACGGCCAGCGCGGGCGTCCAGCAGGGCACCACCGAGTGGATCGTCCAGCTCGACTTCAAGAGCAAGGGCGCGGGCGCGTGGAGCGACCTGACCACGAAGGCCTACAACTCGCAGGAGCCGCGTAACAAGGTCGCGGTCGTCCTCGACGGCGTCGTCATCACCGCGCCCAACATCATCAGCCCGATCCCCGGCGGCCGGGCCGAGATCACCGGCGGCTTCAACCAGGCCAGCGCCACCGCCCTGGCCGACCAGCTGAAGTACGGCGCGCTGCCGCTGAAGTTCAACCGCAGCTCCGTCGACACGGTCTCCTCGACCCTGGGGCAGGACCAGCTGCGGGGCGGCCTGATCGCGGGCATCATCGGCCTGGCGCTCGTCCTGGTCTACTGCCTGTTCTACTACCGGGGCCTGGGCATCGTGGCGGTGCTGAGCCTCGTGGTGGCCACGGTCATCACGTACACGTCGGTGGTCGTGCTCGGCACGAACGCCAACTTCCGGCTGTCGCTGCCGCACATCATCGGCTTGGTGGTCTCGATCGGCATCACCGCCGACTCCTTCATCGTGTACTTCGAACGTATACGCGACGAGATGAAGGAAGGCCGCCGTACGCTCCGCGCGGCCGTCGAGGTGGCCTGGGTTCGTGCCCGGCGCACGATCCTGATCGCCGACGCCGTCATGTTCATCGCCGCGATCGTGCTCTACTTCCTGGCGGTGGGCGGCGTGGCCGGGTTCGCGTTCGCGATGGGCCTGACCACGTTGATCGACGTCGTGGTGGTGTTCCTGTTCACCAAGCCGTTCATCGCCGTGCTGGCGAAGCTGAAGTTCTTCGCCAAGGGGCACCCGCTGTCCGGTCTCGACGCGGAGCGCATGAGCGAGACCAGCACGGCCAAGCGCACGACCACCCCGCAGGAGGCCTGAGATGGGACTCGCACGTCGCCTCTACCGCGGCGAGATCGACGTCGACTTCGTCGGCAAGTGGAGGCTGTGGTACAGCCTGTCGGGCCTTTTGCTGATCGTGTCGCTCGCGGGTCTGCTGATCAACGGGCTCAACCTGGGCGTTGAGTTCAAGGGCGGCAACGTCTTCTCCTTCAGCGCGCCCAGCGCGAGCATCGAGACGGTGCGCGAGACCTTCCGCGAGGAGGGCGTGCACCAGCCGATCGTGCAGACCGCGGGCAACCGCTGGCGGGTCACCACCGAGACCCTCTCGGAGGGCACCACCAACCAGGTGCAGACCGCCATCTCCAAGACCTACGGCGTCCCGGCCGACCAGGTCGACATCCAGTCGATCGGCGCCTCGTGGGGTGGTGAGGTCTCCAACAAGGCCTGGATCGGCCTGGCCGTGTTCATGCTGGCGATCATTTTGTACCTGTCGATGGCGTTCGAGCCGAAGATGGCCCTCGCGGCCATCGTCGCGCTCATCCACGACCTCGTCATCACGGCCGGCGTCTACGCCTGGTCGGGGTTCGAGGTCACGCCGGCGACCCTGCTGGGCTTCCTGACCATCCTCGGTTATTCGCTCTACGACGCGGTCGTGGTGTTCGACATGATCAAGGAGGTCACGGCCAAGCTGGGGCACACGTCGAAGATGACGTACTCGATGGCGGCCAACAACGCGCTCAACCACACGCTGATCCGGTCGCTGAACACCTCGCTGGTCGCGATCCTGCCGGTGGCGGCGATCCTGTTCATCGGCACCACGCTGCTCGGCGCGGGCACGCTGAAGGACCTGTCGCTGGCCCTGTTCGTCGGCATGATCGTCGGTACGTACTCCTCGCTCTGCGTGGCCACGCCGTTGCTGGTGACGCTGAAGGAGCGGGAGCCGAAGTACCAGGCCATCGCCAAGAGGCTCGCCTCCACGGGTGGTGGCAAGAAGGGTTCCAAAAGCGCAGCGGTAGCCAACGGGTAACCCGGACCGCGTAGACGACGCCCTCGCCCATGACCGGGCGGGGGCGTCGTGGCTTGGGCGGACTGGCCGGGATGAGGGCTGGAATGCACCATCATGGAGCCCGGCACACGGGTGCTGGAGAGAGGCGAGGGAACCCCATGAGTGAGCTGAGCACGATGATCTTGGACAGGATCCGGGACATCCCCGACTACCCCAAGCCGGGAGTCCTGTTCAAGGACATCACCCCGCTCCTGGCGGACCCGGTGGCGATGGCGGCCGTGGTGGACGAACTGGCCGGGCTGTACCAGGTGGACAAGATCGTGGGAATCGAGGCCCGCGGGTTCATCCTGGCCGCGCCGGTGGCGTACCGGGCGGGGGCCGGATTCGTGCCGGTGCGGAAGAAGGGGAAACTGCCCGCCGAAACCCTGGAAGAGTCCTACGATCTGGAGTACGGCTCCGCGACCATCGAGGTGCACCGCGACGCTTTCGCGCCCGGCGAGCGGGCCCTCATCGTCGACGACGTGCTCGCCACGGGCGGCACGGCGAAGGCGGCCGTGGATCTGGTGGAGAGGGCCGGCGCCGAGGTCGTGGGCATCGCGGTGCTCATGGAGCTGGCATTTCTCAAGGGCCGTGACCGGTTGCCGGGAGTGGAGCTGCATTCCCTGGTGATCGTCTGAACCCCGGCCCGCGACGGCCGGGGTTCGCCGCCTGGATACACTGGGGGATCTGGACTCGAACGTGAGGAGCCAATTGCGTGTGGAGCCTTTGCGGGAGGAGTCATTGCGGGAGGAGTCTGTGTGCCCCGTGATGCGGTCGTGCCCGACGTAACCGACTCCGGCAGTGCCGAGCCGGCCGGCGTCCCGGCGACGCGCCGGCGGCGGTTTGGGGGAGGGGCCATGAACCCTGTGCTGGAGCCGCTGTTCCGCACGGTCCGCGCCACCCACCCCAAGGCCGACCTGCGTCTGATCGAGCGTGCCTACGACGTGGCCGCCTACCACCACCGCGACCAGAAGCGGAAGTCCGGCGACCCGTACATCACGCATCCGCTCGCTGTGGCCACCATCCTGGCCGAGCTCGGCACCGACGACGAGACGTTGTGCGCGGCGCTGCTGCACGACACGGTCGAGGACACCGCCTACAGCCTCGACGAGCTGCGCGGCGACTTCGGCGACACCATCGGGTCCCTGGTGGACGGCGTGACCAAGCTGGACAAGGTCAAGTTCGGCGACGCCGCGCAGGCCGAGACCGTACGCAAGATGGTCGTCGCGATGGCACGTGACATTCGCGTGCTGATCATCAAACTGGCCGACCGGCTGCACAACATGCGCACCATGCGCTACCTGCCCGAGCACAAACGCCACCAGAAGTCCCGTGAGACCCTGGAGATCTTCGCCCCGCTGGCCCACCGCCTGGGCATGAACACGATCAAGTGGGAGCTCGAGGACCTCGCCTTCGCCATGCTCTACCCCAAACGCTACGACGAGATCGCGCGCATGGTGTCGGAGCGGGCGCCGCGCAGGGACCTGTTCCTGCAGGAGGTCATCGAGAAGGTCTCCGGCGACCTGCGCGAGGCGAAGATCCGCGCGATGGTCAAGGGCCGGCCGAAGCACTACTACTCGGTCTACCAGAAGATGATCGCGCGTGATGTGGCGTTCGACGACATCTACGACCTGGTGGGCATCCGCGTCCTGGTCGACAGCGTCCGCGACTGCTACGCGGCGCTCGGCACCATTCACGCCCGGTGGAACCCGGTGCCTGGGCGGTTCAAGGACTACATCGCGATGCCCAAGTTCAACATGTACCAGTCGCTGCACACGACGGTGATCGGTCCCGAGGGCAAGCCGGTCGAGCTGCAGATCCGCACGCACGCGATGCACCACAGGGCCGAGTACGGCGTGGCCGCGCACTGGAAGTACAAAGAGGAGGTCGGAGCCCCTCCGGGGAAGGTCAAGCCCGGCAGCGACATGGCCTGGCTGCGCCAGCTCCTCGACTGGCAGAAGGAGACCTCCGACCCCGGCGAGTTCCTTGACTCGCTGCGCTTCGACCTGTCGGTGTCCGAGGTTTACGTGTTCACCCCGAAGGGGCAGGTCATCGCGCTGCCCGAGGGGGCCACGCCGGTCGACTTCGCCTACGCCGTGCACACCGAGGTGGGCCACCGCTGCATCGGGGCGCGCGTCAACGGGCGGCTGGTGCCACTGGAGTCGCGGCTCGGCAACGGAGACACCGTCGAGATCTTCACCTCCAAGTCGCCGGACGCCGGGCCGTCGCGCGACTGGCTGAAGTTCGTCAAGTCGGGCCGCGCCCGCAACAAGATCCGGCAGTGGTTCTCCAAGGAGCGCCGCGAGACCGCGATCGAGGCGGGCAAGGAGGCCATCGGCCGCGCCATGCGCAAGCAGGGGCTGCCGCTGCAGCGGCTGATGTCCGGCGAGGCGCTGCTGGCGCTGGCCCGCGACCTGCGCTACCCCGACGTGTCCGCGCTGTACGCGGCCGTGGGGGAGGGGCACATCGCGGCGCAGGCCGTCGTACAGAAGCTCGTGGCCTCGATCGGCGGCGTCGACAGCGCCGAGGAGGACATCGCCGAGACCGCCCTGCCGACCCGGCTGCGCGGCCGCCCTCGGGGCGGGGGCGGCGCGGGCGTGGTCGTCGCCGGGGATGCCGACGTGTGGGTACGCCTGTCGAAGTGCTGCACTCCGGTGCCCGGTGACGAGATCGTCGGCTTCGTCACCCGCGGGCACGGCGTGTCCGTGCATCGTGCCGACTGCACCAACGTCCAGCAGCTCAAGTCGCAGCCCGACCGGTTGGTCGAGGTCAGCTGGTCGCCGAGCGACGACAGCGTGTTCCTGGTGGCCATCCAGGTGGAGGCGCTGGATCGGCCGCGGCTGCTGTCCGACGTCACCCGGACGTTGTCCGATCAGCACGTCAACATCCTGAGCGCTTCGGTGACGACGTCGCGGGATCGGGTGGCGATCAGCAAGTTCACGTTCGAGATGGGGGACCCGAAGCACCTGGGGCACGTCCTGAAGGCCGTGCGCAGCATCCAGGGCGTCTTCGACGTCTACCGGGTGAGCGGCGCCGGCAGCTGACCCGCCGCCGGCGGGTCAGCGGGGGCGGAGGTCGGGGAGGTTGACGACGATGGCCTCCTGGGTGCTGCGGGCGATCACCACGACCGCGTCCTGCGACGGGTCCGGATTCTCCTCGCGATGCGGCACGTACGGCGGCACGAAGACGTAGTCGCCCGGCTTGGTGTCCAGCCGCACCTCCCGGTCCCCCTCCAGGAACACGAACGACGGCGTGCCGCTGACCACGTAGATCGCCGTCTCCGACGCCCCGTGGTGATGGTCGGACGAGCGGGTGGCGGGCGCGACGTGCGTCTGCCCCATCCACAACCGCGCCGATCCGGCGGTGGCCCCGCTGACGGCCGCCAGCCGGCGCATGCCGGAGCTCTGGGCAGTGTCGCCCGTGAGCTCCTCAGAGGGCACGTGACGCAGCGGGCGGTGGAAGGGGTCACCCTCGGCCCGGTACCCCTCCCAGAGACGCCCTCCTGCCCGCTCGAGCGCGTCCGAGGCCACGGCCGCCAGCCGCGCCGGGTCGTCGTGCGCGGCGAGCAGCTCGGCGGCCAGGTCGGGGTCGTGCGCGCGCAGCTCGCGCAGCAGCCACTTGCCGCTGCCCTGCCACCTGCGCCCGAACCCCAGCGCCATCCTGGCCGTCTCCTGCACCACCTGCCATCGGATGAACGTCTGCTCGCCGGGATCCGTCGCCCCCGACAGGTCGTCCAGGAGGTCGGAGAGCGCGTATCTGGCCCGCTCGGCCTCCGTGTCCGTCAACCCGCCCGGACCGGCCGCCAGGCGCTCGCTCAGCGCCGCCTGCAGGTCGCTGGCCCGGCCGCTGGTCCGGTCGGCGAGCACCGCGCCCTCGGCGCACATGCGCACCAGGGTCGGCTGCCTCCGGTCGAAGTCCTTGTCCAGATAGGCGTGCAGGCTGGTCTCGCTGTGCACGAACAGCTCGACCGGCCACCCACGCCACCGCAGCGACTCGCGATAGGGGACGGGCAGGCCGTCGAGCACGACGACGACGTCCAGGTCCGAGGTGCTGGTGCGCTGCTCGGTGAGCACGCTGCCGCCGACGAAGGCGTACAGGGCCCCCGGGAACATCTCCTCGACGAGGGCACGAGCGACGCTGACGGGATCCATGTCGCCAGCCTAGATCGCACGCCACTCCGCGTGCCGCCCGATTCCCCGCGATCGGGCGGGAAAAGCGACGTCAGCTGAACTCGGCCAGCGTGCGCTCGGCCTCCTCGAGCCAGGAGCGGCGGGCCACGATGGCCTCCTCGGCCTCCTTGACGTCCTTGGCGCGCCCGGCCGCCTGCGCCTTGGCCAGCCGCTTCTCCAACTGCTCGATCGAGGTGCGCAGCTGGTCGACGGTGCTCTGCGCGCGGGCCCTGGCCTCGGGGTTGGAACGCTTCCACTCGGCGTCCTCGGCCTTGCGCACGGCCTCGTCGACCTTGCGCAGCCCGCCCTCGAGCCGGTCGCGCTGCTCGCGCGGCACCGGGCCCGCGGCCTCCCAGCGCTCCAGGATGTGGCGCAGCGCGCCCCTGGCCGTGCGTACGTCGGTGACCGGGAGGATCTTCTCCGCCTCGGCCAGCAGCTCCTCCTTGACCTGTGCGTTGGCGGCCAGCGAAGCGTCCCGCTCGGCGAAGACCGCCGAACGGGCCTGGAAGAACTGGTCCTGGGCGGCCTTGAAGCGGGCCCACAGGTCGTCCTCGGCCTCGCGCGAGGCCCGCCCCGCGCTCTTCCACTGGTGCATCAGCTCGCGGTAGACGGCCGCGGTCTGGCCCCAGTCGGTGGAGTCCGCGAGCGCCTCGGCCTCGGCGACGATGCGCTCCTTGGCCGCGCGCACCCCCTCGCGCTGCTCGTCGAGCCCCGCGAAGTACTGCTTGCGCCGCTTGGCGAACGCCGTGCGGGCGGCCGACAGCCGCTTCCACAGCGCCGCCTCGGTGACCCTGTCGATGCGGTCCGCGGCCTTCCACTCCTCGACCAGCTGGCGCAGCCGCTCGCCACCCGACTTCCAGTGGGTGGTCTCGTCGGCGATGCGCTCGGCCTCCGCGACGATGCGCTCCTTGACCGACCTGGCCTCGGCGCGCGCCTGCTCGCGGGCCGCCTTGACCTCCTCACGGCGCTGGGCGACCAGCTCCGTGAGGCCGTCCAGCCGGGACGTCAGCGCGGCCAGGTCGCCGATGGCATGGGCGTCGGCCACGGCCTCACGCAGCTTGGCGATGCTGGCCTCGGCCTGGGCCGGAGCCAGATCTGTGCCCCTGACCCGCTGCTCGAGCAGCTGAACCTGGCCAGCCAGCTCGTCGTACTTGCGATGGAAGTAGGCCAGTGCCTCTTCGGGTTCACCGGCCTGCCAGGAGCCGACGGCCCGCTCTCCCTCAGCCGTACGCACGTAGACGGTGCCGTCGTCGTCTACCCGGCCCCACGGGTCGGTGCTCACCGTATCCTCCCGCACTATCCATCAGACCCTTCGGGACTACTTCGTCCCTAGTTTGTATTACGTCAGCTCTTGGCGCTGATTGTCACGTCTTTGATTTCGACCGTTTCCTTTGGCGCCCCGGTCCCGTCGTCCCCGCCGGCGATGACGCCTGCTTTGTTCACCTTGTCCAGGATGTCGAGCCCCTTGGTGATCGTACCCACCGGCGTGTAGAGCGGGTCGAGCTGGATGTCTCCGAAAACGAGGAAGAACTGGCTTCCCGTGGTGCCCGGGTTCTGCGTTTTGGCCATCGCCATCACGCCGCGCTTGTACTGGGCGCCCTGGAGGTTCTCCTCGGCCATGACATAGCCGGGGCCGCCCGAGCCGTCCTGGCTCTTGCCGTCGGCCTTGGCGGTCGGATCACCACACTGCAGCATCGGGAACTGGGCGTTGCCGAGCCGGTGGCACTTGCTGCCGTCGTAGTACTTCTTCTTCGCCAGGAACTCCAGTGAGTTGGTCGTGCAGGGCGCCTTGGCGTTGTCGAGCTCGACCACGATGTCGCCCTGGCTCGTCTTGAACGTCATCGTCTTCGTGGCGGGCGTGGTCTTGACCTTCGCCGGCGGCATGCCGACGTCCTTGACCTGCCCGCCGGCGGTGTCCTTGACGTAGTCGCAGGTGCCCGTCGCCGCGTTGTACGGCTTGGGCCCCGTGCTCGCGCTGGGCGCCGCCGTGGCGGTGTCGGCGGGCGACGCCGTGGGCGAGGCCGCTGCCTCCGTCGCCGGCTCGTTGCCGCCGAGCAGCGCGACCGCGGTCACGATGCCGCCGACGACGATCACGACGCCCACGGTGGAGCCGATGATCGCGTTGCGCTTGGACTTCTGCTCGCGCTCGAGACGGCGCTGCATCTGCCGCTCGTAGTGCTCGCGCGCCAGCTGCTTCTGCCGGTCCTTCCCCGTGGCCACCGCTTTGCCTCCCATAGTCAATCAACTGAGGTGGGCGAATCGTATCGGCCAACGGGTAATGATTCGCAGCCCGGCGACCCGCACCGGTACCCTTCGGTTACATTCCCATTGGCTTTTCGACGAGATCACCTGAGGCAGATGCTCATCGCCGGCTTCCCCGCAGGGGCCTTCCAGACCAATTGTTACGTAGTCGCGCCTGCCGCCGGTGCGGAGTGCGTCATCGTCGATCCAGGTCAGGACGCGACCGAAGGTGTCGAGGAGCTGCTGCGGGAGCACCGGCTCAAGCCGGTGGCGGTCCTGCTCACCCACGGCCACCTCGACCACGTCTGGTCGGTCGCCCCCGTCTGCGGCGCGCGTGACGTCCCCGCGTGGATCCACCCCGAGGATCGCCACCTGCTGAGCGACCCGGCCGCGGGCTGGTCCGACACCAGCGCCTCGCTGTTCGGCGGCATCACGCTGAGCGAGCCCGACGACGTGCGCGAGCTGACCGACGGCGCCGTGCTCAAGCTGGCCGGCCTCGAGCTCGTGGTCGACCACACGCCCGGCCATACCAGGGGGTCGGTGAGCTTCCGGCTGCCTGACGACGACATCATGTTCTCGGGTGACCTGCTGTTCGCCGGCTCCATCGGACGCTCTGACCTTCCGGGGGGCGACTATCCGACGATCCTGCGCAGCCTGGCTACCAAGTGTCTGCCGCTGCCTGACGATACGGTCGTTCTGCCGGGCCACGGACCACAGACCACGATCGGCCGCGAGCGCGCTACCAACCCATACTTGAAGGAAGCCGCACCGCACGCCGGTCCCACACGAGGGATCTAATGAGCTTCCAAGCACCCAAAGGCGTCAAGGAGTACGTTCCACCGCAGGCCTCGACGTTCTACGCGATTCGCGGAGCGTTCGCGGAGACGGCCAGGCGTGCGGGTTACTCCTACCTCGAGACCGCGGTCTTCGAGGACACCCAGCTGTTCGCACGCGGCGTAGGGGAGTCCACCGACGTCGTGAGCAAGGAGATGTACACCTTCACCGACCGCGGCGGCAGGTCGCTGACGCTGCGCCCGGAGTTCACCGCCGGCGTGCTGCGCGCGGTCCTGGAGTACGGCCTGCACCGCGGCCAGCTCCCGGTGAAGGTCTGGACCGACGGTCCGGTGTTCCGCGCCGAAGCGCCCCAGGAGGGCCGCTACCGCCAGTTCTACCAGCTCGACCTGGAGGCGATCGGCAGCGAGGACCCTGCCGTCGACGCCGAGACCATCGCGCTGGCCTGGCAGTGGTATTCCGCGCTCGGCCTCACCCAGGTGCGGCTGCTGCTCAACTCGCTGGGCTGCAAGGAATGCCGCCCGCTCTACCGGGCCCGGCTGCAGGAGTTCCTGCGCGCGCTCGACCTCGACGAGGCCACCAGAGCCCGAATCGAGATCAACCCGTTGCGCGTGCTCGACGACAACCGCCCCGAGGTCCGCGCGCAGCTCGAGGGCGCGCCGCTCATCGGCGACCACCTCTGCCCGGCCTGCGCGGCCTACCACGACCGGGTCAAGCAGCTGCTGGCCGATCTGGGCGTCCCGTGGCGGGACGCGCCCAGGCTGGTGCGCGGGCTCGACTACTACACCCGCACCACCTTCGAGTTCGACCACCCGCTGCTGGGCGCGCAGTCGGGCATCGGCGGCGGCGGCCGCTACGACGGGCTCTCCGAGGCCATCGGCGGGCCGTCGCTGCCCGGCATCGGCTTCGGCCTCGGCCTCGACCGCACGGTGATCGCCCTGGAGCGGGAGGGCATCGCGCTCGCCACCCCGCCCCGCTGCGAGGTGTACGGTGTGGCGCTGGGCGACGAGGCGGCGCGCGCCATGTTCAAGCTCGTGAACGAGCTGCGCGCGGCCGGCGTCGCGGCGGACATGGCCTACGGCGGCAAGGGGCTCAAGGGCGCGATGAAGGGTGCGGACCGTTCCGGCGCCCGTTTCGCGCTGATCCTGGGCGAGCGTGACCTGGCCGCCGAGGCCGTGCAAGTGAAAGACCTGACCACCGCTGACCAGACCGAGGTGCCGCTGGCCAAGGTCGTGGACTTCTTGAAGGGGAAGGTGCAGTGATCCGCAAGTCAGCACGTGCCGGGTCGCTGCGTCCCCTCGTCTATCCGTTCGAAGGGAAAGTGCAGTGATCCGCACGCATACGGCCGGGTCGCTCCGCGAGGAGC
The DNA here is from genome assembly GCF_005889735.1 of Nonomuraea turkmeniaca. GTDB lineage: Bacteria > Actinomycetota > Actinomycetes > Streptosporangiales > Streptosporangiaceae > Nonomuraea > Nonomuraea turkmeniaca. Next base: position 29,853 of record NZ_VCKY01000009.1, on the reverse strand, counting down.
ACGCCGGGCAGCAGGTGACGCTCGCGGGATGGGTGGCCCGCCGCCGCGACCACGGCGGTGTGGTCTTCATCGACCTGCGTGACGCCTCCGGCTCCGCGCAGGTGGTCTTCCGAGAGGAGGACCACGCCCACGACCTGCGCGCCGAATACTGCGTGAAGGTCGTCGGCGCGGTCCGCCTGCGCCCCGAGGGCAACGAGAACCCCGACCTGCCCACCGGCAGGATCGAGGTCGTGGCCGACACGGTGGAGGTGCTGAGCGAGTCGGCGCCGCTGCCGTTCCCGATCGAGGGGAACGTCGGGGTGTCGGAGGAGGCGCGGCTGAAGTACCGCTACCTCGACATCCGCCGTCAGCAGGTTGCCCACGCGATGCGCACCCGCTCCAAGGCCACCTACCTCGCCAACGAGGTCATGAACGAGCTCGGCTTCGTCTACGTCGAGACGCCGACGCTGACCCGCTCCACCCCCGAGGGCGCGCGCGACTTCCTCGTGCCGGTGCGCCTGCAGCCGGGCAACTGGTACGCCCTGCCGCAGTCGCCCCAGCTGTTCAAGCAGTTGCTGCAGGTCGCCGGGCTCGAGCGTTACTACCAGCTCGCCAAGTGTTACCGCGACGAGGACCTGCGGGCCGACAGGCAGCCGGAGTTCACCCAGATCGACGTCGAGATGTCCTTCGTGGACCAGGAGGACGTCATCGAGGTCGGCGAGAAGCTGATCGGCCGGCTGTGGCGGGAGATCGCCGCCTACGAGCTGCCGACGCCGCTGCCGCGCATGACGTACGCCGACGCCATGGCCCGCTACGGCTCCGACAAGCCCGACCTGCGCTTCGGCCAGGAGCTCGTCGAGATGACCGACTACTTCGCCAACACGTCCTTCAGGGTCTTCCAGGCCGAGTACGTCGGGGCGGTCGTCATGCCGGGCGGCGCCTCTCAGACCCGCAAGGAGCTCGACGGCTGGCAGGAGTGGGCCCGCTCGCGTGGCGCCAAGGGCCTGGCCTACGTGCTCGTGCAGGAGGACGGCACGCTCGGCGGCCCGGTGGCCAAGAACCTGTCCGAGGAGGAGGCCGGCGGGCTGGCCGCCAAGGTCGGCGCCGCACCCGGCGACGCGATCTTCTTCGCGGCCGGGCCCAGGCACTCCTCCCGCGACCTGCTCGGCGCCGCCCGCCTGGAGATCGGCCGCCGTTGCGGCCTGATCGACGAGTCGGCGTGGTCGTTCCTGTGGGTGGTCGACGCCCCCATGTTCGAGCCCGTGCACGACGAGGTGGGCCGCGAGATCGGCTGGACGGCCGTGCACCACCCGTTCACCGGGCCCAAGCCGGAGTGGGCCGACAACTTCCAGGACCACCCGGGCGAGGCCCTCGCGTACGCCTACGACATGGTGTGCAACGGCATGGAGATCGGCGGCGGCTCGATCCGTATCCACCGCGCCGAGATGCAGCAGCGCGTCTTCGACGTGCTCGGCATCTCCAAGGAGGAGGCGGAGAGCAAGTTCGGCTTCCTGCTGGAGGCGTTCAAGTACGGCCCGCCGCCGCACGGCGGCATCGCCTACGGCTGGGACCGGATCTGCATGCTGCTGTCCGGCGGCGACTCGATCCGTGACGTGATCGCCTTCCCGAAGACGGCCTCCGGCTTCGACCCGCTCACGAGCGCGCCCACGCCGATCACGGCCGAGCAGCGCAAGGAGGCGGGCGTCGACGCCCAGCCCAAGGCCTGAACGGAAGAACGGCAGGTCCCGCGCGGCGGGACCTGCCGTTCTTCCATCCGTTACTTGACCGTGACGCTCTTGATGACGATCGGCGTCTTCGGGGCGGTGGAGCCGCCGTCGCCGGTGATGTCCTGGTCGTTGACGATGACGCCGTTCTTGGCGACCTTCTCGATGACGTCCAGGCCGGACTTCACCATGCCCAGCACCGAGTACTGCGGCTCGATCTGCGAGTTGTCGTCCGACAGCGAGATCGCGAACTGGCTGCTGTTCTGCCCGGCCGCGTCCTGAGGCTGGGTCAGGAAGACCACGCCCCTGGTGTACGGCACCACTCCCACGGCCTCGTCGGTGAACACATACCCCGCGTTGCCCTGGCCGTCCGTGGGATTCTTGCCGTCCGCCTTGGCCTGCGGGTCGCCGCACTGCAGCAGGAACAGGCCGGTCGTCTCGGGCGTCGCGAGCCGGTGGCACTTGGTGTTGTCGTAGAAGTGCTTCTTGGCCAGGAACGCCATCGAGTTCACCGAGCACGGGGTGGCGTTCGGGTCCACGTCGATGACGATGTCACCGTGGTTGGTGCTGATCGTCATCGTGCTGAGCTTCAGGTTGGGCTTCTTGCCCGGCAGCCCCACGAACTTGTGCGGCACCGATTCGTCGCGCTTGTACGTGCATGACACCGAGCCCGCCTTCTTCGGCGGCGTGGTGCTCGGGAGCTCCGTCGGCGCGGGGGAGGAGGGCGCGGTGGAGGCGGACGCCGAGGGCGTGCTCGCCGCCGAGGCCGTCTCGCCGCCGTCCTTGCTGACCAGAGTGGTCGCGGCGAAGATGCCGCCCGCGACCACTACGACGGCCACGCCCGCGCCGATGAAGGTGTTCCGCCTCGCATTGGAGGACTGCTCGGTAGCCGCGCGCTGCGCCTGCCGCTCCTTGTGCTCCCGCGCCAGCTCGCTCTTGCGGTCGTCGTCGCCGCTCACCGCTTGTCTCCTTCATCTTTGCCGTCACATGACCAAACAACTCCGCGCATGCTACCGGCCTCCGATATGTGCCGGACGTAAGTGGCGAAAGCCGTGATGTGCGACTTGTGAGGTCGCGAACCTTATGGTGCTCACATTCGTAGTTGAAATGAGCACTAAGGAGCCCCCCATGTTCGACCAGATCCTGGGCCTCCCGGCCCACCCGCTGATCATTCACTTCGCCGTCGTACTGACCCCGCTGTTCGTCGCCGTGGCGGCCGGCTACGCGCTGCTCCCGCGCTGGCGGCCGTACCTGGCCTGGGCCGTCGTCCTGCTCGCCCTGGCGGCGCCCGCGGCCGTGTACACGGCCAAGGAGAGCGGGGAGAGCCTCAAGGCGGCCCGCTTCGCCACCGCCGAGGGCGAGCTGGGCGCGCGCATCACCACCCACCAGAGCTTCGCCAACCCGCTGCTGCTGTCGGTGCTCGGGCTGACCGCCGTCGCCCTGCTGCTGGTGTTCGCCACCCGCCCCTCGCGCGAGTCCGTCGGTCGCGACCGGTTCGGCCGCGCCGTGACGCTGGCCCTGTCGGGCCTGACGCTGGCGCTGGCCGCGGTGGCCGGCTACTACGTCTTCCAGGCCGGCGACTCCGGAGCGAGAGCCGTGTGGGGAGTGTAATCTCGCGTTGTGGAGAGCCTGTTCGATTCGGCGGCTGAGGAGGCCACCCCGCAGCCCCTCGCGGTGCGCATGCGCCCGCGCTCGCTCGACGAGGTGATCGGCCAGCGGCACCTGCTCGGCTCGGGCACGCCGCTGCGGCGCCTGGTCGAGAGCGAGGCTCCCATGTCGCTGTTCCTCTGGGGGCCGCCCGGCACCGGCAAGACCACGCTCGCGTACGTCGTCTCCAACGTCACCAAGCGCCGTTTCGTCGAGGTCTCGGCCGTGTCCGCCGGCGTCAAGGACGTGCGGGCCGCCATCGACAACGCCCGGCGCGAGCTGGGCATGACCGGGCGGCAGACCGTGCTGTTCGTGGACGAGGTGCACCGGTTCAACAAGGCACAGCAGGACGCCCTGCTGCCCGCCGTGGAGAACCGCTGGGTCACGTTCATCGGGGCGACCACCGAAAACCCGTTCTTCTCGGTCATCTCGCCGCTGCTGTCGCGCTCCCTGCTGCTGACGCTCGAGTCCCTGTCCGAGGACGACATCCGCGTGGTGCTGGAGCGGGCCGTGGCCGACCCGCGCGGCCTGGACGGCCGCGTCACGCTCGCGCCCGAGGCCCTGGAGCATCTCGTACGCCTCGCGGGCGGGGACGCGCGCCGGTCGCTGACGTACCTGGAGGCGGCGGCGCTGCTGGCCGAGGACATCACGGTCGAGGTCGTCGAGAAGGCCGTCGACAAGGCCGCGGTGCGCTACGACCGGCAGGGCGACCAGCACTACGACGTGATCAGCGCGTTCATCAAGTCGATGCGCGGATCCGACGCCGACGCCGCCCTCCACTACCTCGCCCGCATGATCGAGGCGGGCGAGGACCCGCGCTTCATCGCCCGCCGCATCGTCATCTTCGCCTCCGAGGACGTCGGCATGGCCGATCCCACCTGCCTGCAGACCGCCGTGGCCGCCGCTCAGGCCGTGCAGCTCATCGGCCTGCCGGAGGGGCAGATCAACCTGGCGCACGCCGTCATCCACTGCGCCCTGGCCCCCAAGTCCAACGCGGTCGTCAAGGCCATCGGGGCCGCGATCGGCGACGTGCGCCGCGGCCTGATCGGCCAGGTGCCCGGCCACCTGCGCGACGCCCACTACCCGGGGGCCGCCAAGCTCGGCCACGGGGAGGGCTACAAATACCCGCACGACTTCGACCACGGGCTCGTTCGCCAGGACTACGCGCCCGAGCAGGTCCGCGACCGCCGCTACTACGAGCCGACCAGGCACGGCGCCGAGGGCCCGGTGGCCGACCGCTGGTCCAAGATCCGTGACTTCCTCCGCGGGAGACCCGACGCCTAGGTGAAAGCCGTACTAAACGGCTGTTCACGGGGAATCACACCCGTGTGAAGGCGATCGTTACCCCCGGCGGCGGCCTGTTCGGCCCTCAGTCGATCACCTGGCGCATCCACACCGAGCCGCTCGGCTGGCCCGCCGTGCTGCGCGCCTTCCAGTTACAGGCCCTGCACCCCCGCACCATCCGCGGCATCGCCCAGAACTGCCTGCTCGACGACCCCGAAGTGGCCCGCGCGCGGCTGCGGCGGCAGCTCGCCTTCATCGCGGTGCGCACGTTCGGCACCCGCGAGCAGGCCGAGCAGGCGGCCGAGCGGGTGCGGCGCGTGCACGCCCGCCTCATCGGCCTCGACACCGACACCGGCACCCTGTTCCGGGTGGACGACGAGGAGAACCTGCGGTGGGTCCACTGCGTGGAGACCTCCTCGCACCTGGAGGTGGCCCTGCGCGCCGGCGTGCCGCTCACCGCCGCGGACGCCGATGCCTACGTGGCCGAGCAGCGGCGCAGCGCGAGCCTCGTCGGGCTGCGCGACGTGCCGGGCGACGTGACGGAGCTGCGCGACCACCTCGACGGCATGCGCCCGTACCTGGCGGCCACCGACGAGGCACGCGACGCGCTGCGCCGGAGCGCCGGCCTGCAGATGTCATGGCGGCTGGCGCTCCTCGCGCCGCCGCTCGCGCTCGGCTCGCTGCCCGCCGCCGGCGCGCTCGCCTTCGCCACGCTGCCGGCGTGGGCCAAGGAGATGTACGGGTGTCACGCGGGCGGAGCCGCCGAGTACGCGGCCGGCACGGCGCTCAAGGCGTTGCGCGCTGCGGCCGCCGCCCTGCCGGAGCGGCTGGTCGCACCCGAGATCAGGGCGGCCCGCCGCCTCATGCGGGCGGTCGCGCACGCGCCGGGGGCGGGCGTGGCGGCCTGACCCGACTCGTCGTCCTCACCGATGTTGTCGCCCGGACGCGATAGGGTCGTGCCGTTCCGGCCCAGCGTACGAGGGAGATGAGCGGATGCTTACCGCGGGAGAGGTCGCCGGGCTGATCGCGGCCACGGGCTGGATTGTCCTGGTCTGCGTTCTCGCCATGGTGCTCGTCAAGCTCGCCAAGCTCCTCACGGAGACCACCAAGGCGGTCTCCGACCTCAACAACCGCCTCACGCCGCTGCTCGACGACTTGAGCGTCACGGTCAACGAGACCAACAGGCAGCTGATCGCCGTCGAGGCCATCGCCAAGGACGTGAAGCAGGTCAGCGGGCACGCGGCCAAGCTCAGCGCGGTGACGCAGACCGTCTTCACGGGGCCGCTGATCAAGGTGTCGTCGCTGACGCACGGCGTGCGCCGGGCCATCGAGGCCCGCCGGCCGGCCAGGCCAAGGTCCAGGCAGCCGAGGCGGACACGATGATCAGAAGGCTGTTCTACCTCTCGCTCGGAGCGTTCCTCGCCATCTGGGTGATGCGCAGGCTGCAGGCGCTGCACCCCAACCACGTCATCCACAGGACCGCCGACGGTGCCGCGGGCATGCTCCGGCAGGTGAGAGACTTTACCTCTGACGCGCTCGGCGAGGCCGCAGAGCGCGAAACCGAGTTGCGGGCACGCTTCGGGCTCGGCAACGCTGAAGACAACAACTGACTAAACGCAAAGGATGGCCACCATGGAGTCGGCAGAGATCGCCCGCCGCTTCCTGCGCTTCTTCGAGGAGCGTGGGCACAAGATAGTGCCCTCGGCCAGCCTGATCGCTGAGGACCCCACGCTACTCCTGGTCAATGCGGGTATGGTGCCGTTCAAGCCGTACTTCCTGGGGCAGCGCAAGCCTCCGGCGTCACGGCTGGCCACCGCGCAGAAGTGCGTGCGCACCCCCGACATCGACGAGGTCGGCAAGACCACCCGGCACGCGACGTTCTTCCAGATGCTGGGCAACTTCTCCATCGGCGACTACTTCAAGGCCGAAGTGATCCCGTTCGCGTGGGAGCTGCTCACCAGGTCCGAGTCGGACGGGGGCTTCGGCTTCCCCGAGGACAAGCTGTGGGCGACGGTCTATCTCGAGGACGACGAGGCCTACGACATCTGGCGCAACAAGGTCGGGCTGCCCGAGCACCGCATCCAGCGCCGCGACCTGGAGGACAACTACTGGCACATGGGCGTGCCAGGTCCCGGCGGTCCCTGCTCGGAGATCTACTACGACCGCGGCGCCGAATACGGCAGGGAGGGCGGCCCCGTCGCGGACGAGGACCGCTACCTCGAGGTGTGGAACCTCGTCTTCATGCAATACCAGCTCAGCCAGGTCCGCACCAAGATCGACTTCGACGTGGCGGGCGAGCTGCCGAGCAAGAACATCGACACCGGCATGGGCCTGGAGCGCATGGCGGCGATCCTGCAGGGCGTCGACAACATCTACGAGATCGACACCACCTACAAGATCCTCGACAAGGCGGCCGAGCTCACCAAGACCCGCTACGGCCGCGACCACCGCTCCGACGTCAGCCTGCGTGTCATCGCCGACCACGTCCGCACCGGCACCATGCTGGTGGCCGACGGCGTCATGCCCGGCAACGAGGGCCGCGGCTACGTGCTGCGCCGCATCCTGCGCCGTTCGGTGCGCAACCTGCGCCTGCTCGGCTCCGGCGACGAGCGCTACATGCACGAGCTCACCGACGTCGCGATCAACGTGATGGGCGAGCAATACCCCGAGCTCAAGGCCGACGCGCCGCAGATCCACGGGGTCATCGACGCCGAGGAGGCGTCCTTCCTCGGCACGCTCCGCACCGGCACCGCGATCTTCGACGTGGCGGTGGAGGAGACCAAGCGCAAGTCCGGCTCCACGCTCTCCGGCGCCCAGGCGTTCCAGCTGCACGACACCTACGGCTTCCCGATCGACCTGACGCTGGAGATGGCGTCCGAGCAGGGGCTCAAGGTCGACGAGGAGGGCTTCCGCCGGCTCATGAAGGAGCAGCGGCAGCGGGCCAAGGCCGACGCGGCGGCGAAGAAGACCGGCAACGCCGACATCTCCGTCTTCGGGCAGCTGCTCGAGGCGGCGGGCAAGGTCGAGTTCCTCGGCTACGACCAGACCGAGGCCGACACCAGCGTCGTGGGCATCCTGGCGGACGGCGTGACCGTCCCCGCGGCGGGCGCGGGCACGACCGTGGAGGTCGTGCTCGGGCGCACCCCGTTCTACGCGGAGGGCGGCGGCCAGCTCGCCGACCAGGGCGTGATCCGCACCAGCGGCGCGGAGGTCGAGATCGTCGACGTCCAGACCCCGCTGCCCGGGCTCGTCGTGCACCGCGGCAAGGTCCGCAGCGGCGAGCTGAAGGTCGGGGACGACGCGCAGGCGGAGATCGACATCGAGCGCCGCCGCGCGATCTCGCGCAGCCACAGCGCGACGCACCTCGTCCACCGCGGTTTCAAGAACGCGCTCGGCGAGACCGCGGCGCAGGCGGGCTCGGAAAACTCGCCCGGCCGCTTCCGCTTCGACTTCACCGCGTCGGGCGCGGTCCCGGTCAGCGTGCTGCGTGACGTCGAGGACGAGGTCAACGCGGTCCTCATCAACGACCTCAAGGTCAACGCCTTCTACACCTCGCAGGCGGAGGCCAGGGCGATGGGCGCGCTGGCGATGTTCGGCGAGAAGTACGGCGACGAGGTCCGCGTGGTCGAGATCGGCGACTACTCGCGCGAGCTGTGCGGCGGCACCCACGTGCACAGCTCCGGCCAGCTCGGCCTGGTCAAGGTGCTGGGCGAGCAGTCGGTCGGCGCAGGCGTGCGCCGCGTCGAGGCGCTCGTCGGCATCGACGCCTTCCGCTTCCTGGCGCGCGAGAGCGTGCTGGTCAGTCAGCTCACCGAGCAGCTCAAGGCGCGCCGCGAGGAGCTGCCCGAGCGCATCGACGGCATCGTCACCCGGCTGCGCACGGCCGAGAAGGAGCTGGAGAGGCTCCGCTCCGCGCAGGTGCTCCAGGTGGCGGGCGACCTGGCCGCCCAGGCGGGTGACCTGCGGGGAGTCTCCGTCGTGACACACCGCGCGCCTGATGGCACCGGGGCCGATGACCTGCGTAAGCTCGCGCTTGATGTGCGTGGCAGGTTCCCGGCCGACCGACCGGCGGTCATCGTGATCGCCGGTGTCCCCTCCGACCGGCCGGTGGTGGTTGCCGCGGTCAATGAGGCGGGGCGCGAGCGGGGGCTCAAGGCCGGACAGCTGGTCGGCGTCGCCGCCAAGGCGCTTGGGGGTGGCGGTGGCGGCAAGGACGATGTCGCGCAAGGCGGCGGCACACGACCGGAGGCGATCGGCGACGCGCTGCGCCTGGTTGAAGAGGCCATCGCGGGGCAGCTCGGCTGACATGAGGTTCGGTTCACGGATCGGCGTGGACGTCGGCTCCGTACGCGTCGGCGTGGCCCGCAGCGACCCTTCGGGGCTGCTGGCCACGCCGGTCGAGACTGTCAAGCGGGGCAAGGGCGACCTCGACCGCATCGCCACGATCGTGGCCGAGCACGAGGCGATCGAGGTCGTGGTGGGATTGCCCACCTCGATGTCGGGGCGTGAGGGGCAGGCGGCCACGCTGGCCCGCCAGTTCGCCGCCGACCTCGCCGCGCGGCTCGCGCCGACGCCCGTACGCCTGTTCGACGAGCGGCTGACCACGGTCGCCGCCCAGCAGGGGCTGCGGGCCAGTGGCGTGAAGGCCAAGAAGCAGCGGGGCGTCGTCGACCAGGCGGCGGCGGTCGTGCTGCTGCAGGACGCGCTCGACTCCGAGCGCGCCACGGAAAGACCACCAGGCAGGCCCGTCGCACCGCCCCCGGCGGACGACGGACCTGCCCGATGAGCGGGCGATTCACGGGGCAAGGAAACGCGGCGGCGACGGCAGGGGGCCGGTCGGCCGCTCGTGCGAGCGTGGTGCCGGCAGCAGGCCGGTCCGCAACCCGCGCGAGTGCGGTGTCCGTGGCAGGTCGGGTCGCCGGCGGTGTGCGTGTGACGGTGCGCTCTGGGAGTCGGTGGACGCTTGGCGGGGTGATCGCGTGAGCGGCACCGACAGCGGCGCCCCGAACGAGCCTGTCCAGGACGACCAGGACGGCGACGTCGGAGACGTGATTCCGTTCCGGGCCGGCGACGCCCCTTCCGAGGAGGCCGGCCCGCAGGGCGGCGAGCGGGCCGAGCCGCTCGAGGACGACGGCCCGGCGGACGTCATCCCGCTGCCCGCCCCCCGCAAGCAGGCCATGCGCAAGGCCGGGCTGATCTCCGCCGGCCTGATCGCGGGCCTGGTGGCGCTCGGGGTGGGGGTGTTCGCGGTGCTCAAGCCGTACGTCAGCCCGGACGACTTCGAAGGGACCGGCAGCGGCGCGGTGACCGTGCGCATCTCGCCCGGCTCCAGCGCGGAGGCCATCGGATCGGCCCTGGAAGAGGCCGGGGTGGTGGCGAGCACGCAGTCGTTCGTCAACGCCACGGAGGAGCGCGCCGTGGCCGACCGGCTGCATCCCGGGCACTACCGCCTGCGCAAGGGCATGGCCGCGGGCGCCGCCCTCGACCTGCTGCTCAGCCCCGCGTCCCGGGTCGTTCGGCGGGTCACCATACCTGAGGGTCTGCGGACGAGCGAGGTGCTGTACCGCGTCGCCCGCCACGCCGGGCTGCCGCTCAAGGACCTGCAGAACGTCGACAAGGCCCTGGTCGGGTTGCCCGAGTACGCCTCCGGGCTCGAAGGGTTCCTGTTCCCCGCGACGTACGAGATCGAGCCGGGGGACACGGCCGTGGACGTGCTCGCCGCGATGGTGGAGCGCTTCGGCGTCGCGGCCAGGAAGGTGCGGCTGGCTGAACAGGCGGCACGCGTCCAGCTGACGCCGCTGGAAGCGGTCACGGTGGCCAGCATGATCCAGGCGGAGGGCGGGACCGACGAGGACTATCCCAAGATCTCCCGAGTCATCTACAACCGCCTCGCGAAGGGAACGCCGCTTGAGATCGACAGCACCGTTCTGTACGCGCAGAACCGGCGAACACTGAGAGTAACGGAGCGCGATACCAAGGTGGATTCCCCCTACAACACCTATCGCCACAAAGGACTGCCGCCAGGGCCCATCGCCAATCCCGGGGAGAAGGCGCTGATGGCCGCCCTGCACCCGGCCAAGGGTGATTGGCACTGGTTTGTGACGACGGATCCGGCGCATAGAATCACCAAATTCACCAACAAAGAGAGCGAGTTCGTGAGATACCGGGAAGAGTTGAACAAGAACCTCGGGGCGAGCTGATGTTCGACGGGACCCCCTCCGGCTCCACGCAAAAGCCCCAAAACGGGGCATGCGTCCTCTTCCTGTGCCGTAGCATGGCTACCCAGAGTGATCCCCGCCGGTCATGGAAGCATGTCCGGCGGCTCCCCCAGTTCGACTCGGTAACCACTGCCGGTTGGGCACTTCCGCTTGACGCCTGGCCGGCCGCACCGGGAGATTGGCCTGCGAACCTATGAACGATCTCGATCTGAACACGCTGCTCGGCGCCGAGGACGACGAAGGTCAGACCAGGCGCCGCACCCGGAGTTCCGGCAGACGCGGTAACGGCCGCAGGCGGCGCAGGCGTCGCAACCGGGGCCGCTTCATTGCGCCGTTGCTCGCTTTCGTCGTGCTGGCGGGCATCATCGGCGGCGGTGGATATTACGGCTACCTCTGGCTCAGCGACGCCCTCGTGCCCGACGACTACACCGGCCAGGGCACCGGCGAGGTCGTCATTGAGATCAAGGACGGCCAGAGCGCCTCGGAGGTGGCTGAGGAGCTGGAGCGGCGGGGGGTCGTCGCCAGCGCCAGGGCGTTCACCAACGCCATCGGCAACGCCGGCATGAGCGACAAGTTGCAGCCCGGGTCGTACAAGATGCGCAAGCAGATGTCGGCCGCCAGCGCCGTGGCGATGCTCGTCCCGGGGAACCGGCTGCTCGCCAAGGTGACGATCCCTGAGGGCAAGCGCCTGTCCGACACCCTGATCACGCTCGCCAAGGAGACCGGTAAGCCGGTCAAGGAGTTCACCGCCGCGGCCAAGGACGTCGGCGAGCTGGATCTGCCGCGCTACGCCAAGGGGAAGCTGGAAGGCTACGCCTTCCCGGCCACGTACGAGTTCCAGCCCAAGACCACCCCGACGCAGATGCTGGCGGAGATGGTCAAGAGGTTCAACCAGACGGCCGAGAAGGTGGACCTCGAGGGAGGTGCCAAGGAGCTCGGCCACACGCCCCACGAGATCATGGTCATCGCGAGCATCGTGCAGGCCGAGGCCGGTCGGCAGGAGGACATGGCGAAGATCGCCCGTGTCATCTACAACCGGCTCGAGCGCAAGCCGCAGATGAAGCTGGAGATGGACAGCACGGTGATGTTCGCGCTGAACAAGTACGGCACCGCGGCCACCATCCCCGAGACGAGGACCAAGCACCCGTACAACACCTACATCAATCTGGGCCTGCCGCCCGGCCCGATCACCAACCCCGGTGACCACGCCATCGAAGCGGCGCTGAACCCTGCGAAGGGTGATTGGCTCTGGTTCATCGCCACCGACCCCAAGAGCAATGTCACCAAGTTCGCCTCAACGGAGGCTCAGCGCCAAGCGCTTTTCGCCGAGTACAAGAGGAACGGCGGCTGACCGGCCGTCCGCTGGGCCTACCCGGCCCGCCTCACGCCGCCCACCGCTGACGCGGGCGGGTGCCGTGAGGCGGGCCGTGGCTCGTTCGGCCCCCAAAGTCCGGGTGGTCCAGTGGCCTGTCGCGCTCTGCCGGCCATTGCCGAACCGGCCGCCCTGGAACCTCCGTCGGCGTCCGTGGCGATGAACGACAGCGTGGTCGCGCCGTAATACGAGCCGCCGCCTTCCGCCGGTCTGGAGTCTCCGCTGTCCCTACGCGAAGGTCATCGGCGGCGGCGCGGTGTGGGGCCGGCGGTGTGGTGCGGGAGTTGGCGATAAGGTCGTCGTGTTCGTTCGGAAGGAGTGCGGATGCGAGCCGCCGTGTTGGGATCGCCCATCGCCCATTCGCTCTCGCCCTACCTGCACAGAGCCGCCTATCAGGCGATGAGCCTGGACGGGTGGAGCTACGAGGCGTTCGAATGCGACGAGGCGCGGCTGCCCGGCCTGCTGCGGGAGCTGGCGCCGGTGCGCGGGCAGGGCCAGGAGGACGGCGACGCCTGGGCGGGCCTGTCGCTGACCATGCCGCTTAAGCGGGCCGTCCTGCCGTTGCTCGACTCCGTCTCCGACCTGGCCGTCGAGGTCGGCGGCGCCAACACGGTGGTGTTCCGCGACGGGCGGCGGCACGGGGACAACACCGACGTTTACGGCATCGAGCAGGCGCTGGCCGAGGCCGGGGTGCCCGCACCGAGGTCGGCCATCGTGCTGGGCGGAGGGGCCACGGCGGCCTCCACGCTGGCGGCCCTGCGCAATCTTGGGTTGTTCTCGGCGACCCTGCTGGTCCGCGACCCCGCGCGGGCGGGCGAGACGGTGGAGGTGGCCGAGCGGCTCGGCGTGGCGCTGGCGGTGGAGACGTTCGACAAGCTCGACGCGCTCACCGGGGTGGACCTGGTGGTGTCCACGCTGCCGAGCGGCGCCGCCGACGCCTTCGCTGACCGGCTGGCCGGGGTCCCCGCGCTCTTCGACGTGGTCTACTCACCCTGGCCGACCACCGCGGCGGCGGCCGTGGAGGCGGCGGGCGGCAGCGTGGTCGGAGGGTTCGCGATGTTGCTGCATCAGGCGGTGCGGCAGGTGGAGCTGATGACCGGCCGGACGGATGTGCCCGTTGAGGCAATGCGTGCCGCCGGCCAAGCGGAGATCCTCAGGCGGGCATCTCAAACGGGTTGATCACGGTCACGCCGGTGTCCGCGAAGTCCTTCACCTTGCGGGTCACCACGCTCCAGCCGTGAGCCCGCGACGATGTGGCCGACGCTCACCAGCCGAGGTCCACTTCGCGCGGGAACTCTAGATCGTCGGGCCAGCCAGGAGCGTTGAGGAGGAACTCCTCCTACGGGAAGGTGTCCGGCCTGCGGGGAAGATTCGAGGAGGCTGCGTGGTTGTGGTAATGTAGCTCTCTGATCGGTCCGGCATGCACTGCTGGACGCGCAAGCGGAGGTCTCCCTCCCACCCGAGTTGCCGAAAGGTGGCCGGGTCCAGGATCACGCCGGACTACTCCGGGGAGCTCGAGGCCACGAAAGCCACAGAGCTCAGTGGCCCCGCATGCGCGACGTGCGGGGCTTTTCGCGTGTGGGAAGCGCGGAAGGCCCTCGGCACGACGAGCACGTAGGGATCGCAAACCTAGGAGGCCCCATCAGCACTGAGCCCCGCATCAACGAGCGTATCCGAGTTCCCGAGGTTCGCCTCGTGGGCCCGAACGGCGAGCAGGTAGGCATCGTCTCGATTCACGACGCCCTCAAGCTCGCCCAGGAGGCCGACCTCGACCTTGTTGAGGTCGCGGCCACGGCTCGACCGCCCGTGTGCAAGCTCATGGACTACGGCAAGTTCAAGTACGAGTCCGCGATGAAGGCGCGCGAGGCGCGCAAGAATCAGGCGCACACGATCATCAAGGAGATCAAGCTCCGGCCGAAGATCGACCCGCACGACTACGAGACCAAGAAGGGTCACGTGGTGCGGTTCCTCAAGGCGGGGGACAAGGTCAAAGTCACGATCATGTTCCGCGGACGCGAGCAGTCCCGCCCCGAGCTGGGTTTCCGGCTGCTGCAGCGGCTCGCGGACGACGTCCAGGAGCTCGGCTTCGTGGAATCCCACGCCAAGCAGGACGGCCGCAACATGATCATGGTGATCGGTCCGCACAAGAAGAAGGCCGAGGCCAAGGCCGAAAAGGCCGCAGCCAAGGCACAGCGTGGCAGCGAGGAGACTTCCGTACAGGAAGGGTGACCTCCGGTTGGGGTTAGCCTTACAAAGCACCCCGATTAAGCCACCGGCAGACGAAAGACGCCGCGACCGGGTCGGCCAGCACCGGCCCGGCCACCGGCACGACCGAAACGAGGAGAGACGGCGACATGCCGAAGATGAAGACGCACAGTGGTGCGAAGAAGCGGTTCCGGGTCACCGGCACCGGCAAGATCAAGCGTCGCCGTGCCAATCGCGCGCACTACAACGAGTGGAAGTCGTCCACCTTGACGCGCCGTCTCAAGAACGAGGTCGTCCTTTCCGACGCCGACTCAAAGAAGATCAAGAAGCTGCTCGCCAAGTAGCGCGAACCCCCGGGGAGAAGAAACATGGCACGCGTGAAGCGGGCGCTCAACGCCAAGAAGAAGCGCAAGGTCGTCCTCGAACGAGCCACCGGTTACCGTGGCCAGCGGTCGCGTCTGTACCGCAAGGCCAAGGAGCAGATGCTCCACTCGATGACGTACGCCTACCGGGACCGCAAGGACCGCAAGGGCGCGTTCCGTCGTCTGTGGATCCAGCGGATCAACGCTGCGGCCCGGCAGAACGGCATGACGTACAACCGCCTGATCCAGGGACTGCGCCTGGCCAACATCGAAGTCGACCGCAAGATCCTCGCCGATCTCGCGGTGAACGACATTCAGACCTTCGCCACGCTCGTCGAGGCCGCCAAGAAGGCGCTCCCGGCGAACGTGAACGCTCCGGCCGCGAGCTGAAGCACTAAAGGGGGGCCCACCGGCTGACGGTGGGCCCTTTGTCATATGCACAGCCATATGCAGAGTCATATGCACTGGGGGAGAGCATGGCCGGGTCCGAGCTGACCAACGTGAAGTCGCCGCGGGTGAAGGCCGCCAGGCGCCTCACCAAGCGCGCCTTCAGGGAGCAGGACCGCAAGTTCCTGGCCGAGGGCCCGCAGGCGGTACGCGAGGCGCTGCGGCTCGACGGCGTCACCCTGGAGCTGTTCAGCACGGCCGAGGCGGAGCTGCGCCACCCCGAACTGATCACCGAGGCCACGCTCCAGGGCGTGCCCATGCACCGGGCCAGCGGCGAGGTCATGGCCGAGCTGTCCCAGACCGTGACTCCGCAGGGGCTGCTGGCGGTCTGCAAGCTCGTGCACGTCCCCCTGGACGAGGCGCTGACAGACGCGCCCCGCCTGGTGGCGGTGCTCGCGCACGTCCGGGACCCGGGCAACGCCGGGACCGTCATGCGGGCGGCCGACGCCGCCGGCGCGGACGCGGTCGTGTTCACCGACGCCTCCGTGGATCCGTACAACGGCAAGTGTGTACGCGCCAGCGCCGGCAGCATTTTTCACCTGCCCGTCGTCGTCGGTGCACCGGTGAGTGCCGCTGTGCGTCAACTGAGGGAACGAGGCTTGCGGGTGCTGGCGGCCGACGGCGCAGGCAAGCACACGCTCGACGACGTCGACCTGTCGGGTCCCACCGCGTGGATCTTCGGCAACGAGGCCTGGGGACTACCGGAGGAGATACTGACCGAAGCGGATGATGTGGTCAGAGTGCCCATCTACGGACAGGCTGAAAGCCTCAACCTGGCCACCGCTGCGGCGGTATGCCTCTACTCCTCGGCTAGGGCTCAGCGAGTGCCCTAGGCGGCTGGAAACCCGCTATTGTCGGCGTTGTAGGCGGAGGAGGCGAGGTCGTGCACGGTGCGGAAACCGACGGGCAGGTAGTGGCCGCCGCGTGCACGATAGCCATCGACGACCTCCCCGACGGTCTCATCGTGACCGACCGATATGGGTGCGTGGTGGCCGTCAACCGGGCCGCGGCCCGGCTCACCGGCGTCGCCATGGAGCGCGCGGTCGGCCGTGACATGAACGACGTCTTCCCCTTCCGCGATCACGACGGCCGTGACTGGTGGAAGGCGCTCGACCCCGAGTGCGGGCTGCGTACCCGTAGCAGGGTGCCGGAGCGGCCGCTGCACCTGCCGGGCGGGCAGGAGCTCTACGTCACCGCCCGGCTCGTCCGCGAGCCGGAGCGCGGCGGCGAGGTCGAGCGCGTCACGATCACCCTGCGCGACGGCGGCGCCCGTGCCCGGCTGGAGCGCAGCCGCGCCGACCTGGTCTCGACCGTGGCCCACGAGCTGCGTTCACCGCTGACCAGCGTCAAGGGGTTCACCGCGACTCTGCTGGCCAAGTGGACCCGGTTCACCGACGAGCAGAAACGTGTGATGCTCGAGACCGTCAACAACGACGCCGACCGCGTCACCCGGCTCATCACCGAGCTGCTCGACGTCTCGCGCATCGAGTCCGGGCGGCTGGAGGTGCGCCGCCAGGTCGTCGACCTCCCCGCGAGGGCCCGTAGGCTCATCGCGGGCCGGGTCGCCGCAGGTGAGGCGGAGGAGCGGTTCCGCCTGATCGTGGACGACGACCTGCCGGAGATGTGGCTCGACCAGGACAAGATCGACCAGATTCTGGGTAACCTGGTGGAAAATGCGCTGCGCCACGGGCGCGGCACCGTGACACTTGAGATCGAGTCCGTGGGATGGGGAGTTGCCGTGTCGGTGCGCGATGAGGGCGAGGGCATCGAGCCCGAGCTGGCTCCGCGCGTCTTCCGGCAGTTCTGGCGGGGCGGCAACAGCCGCAGGCGCGGCGGCACCGGCCTCGGGCTGTTCATCGTCAAAGGCCTGGTCGAGGCGCACGGTGGCACGATCACCGTGCAGCGGGCGCCCGAGGGCGGGGCGGAGTTTCGATTTACCGTGCCCACCGGCACGCCCGACTTCGCCTCTTCTGCCACTGTGTAGTCCGTTGCACGGAGCTGGGAGCTGAAGCGGGATTCGGTCCCGGTGGGCGGGCCCCACTAGACTCATTTTCGCTCAAGCCCTGGATACGGAGCTCACTCTTGTCTGACTACGACCCCGTCGAGGTGACACCGTTGCATGCCGACGAGGTGTCGCGCATGGAGGCCGACGCCATCGCGGCGATCAAGGCGGCCGACAGCCTCGACGCACTCAAGCAGGCCAGGCTGGCGCACGCGGGTGACCGCTCGCCCATCGCCCTGGCCAACCGCGAGATCGGCGCCCTGCCGCCGGCCGCCCGCGCCGAGGCCGGCAAGCGCGTCGGCACCACCCGCAAGGCGATCAACGAGGCGCTGGCCGCGCGCCAGGCCGAGCTGGAGGCCGAGCGCGACGCCCGGGTGCTCGTCGAGGAGACCGTCGACGTCTCCCTGCCCTGGGACCGGCGGCCGCGCGGCGCCCGCCACCCGCTGACCACGCTGCAGGAGCACATCGCCGACGCGTTCGTCGCCATGGGCTACGAAGTGGCCGAGGGGCCCGAGCTCGAAGGCGAGTGGTTCAACTTCGACGCGCTCAACATCGCCAAGGACCATCCGGCGCGCTCCGACCACGACACGTTCTTCGTGGACTCCACCGAGTCGGGCATGGTGCTGCGCACGCAGACCTCGCCGGTGCAGATCCGCGCGCTGCTCCAGCGTGACCTGCCGGTCTACGTGATCTCGCCGGGAAAGACGTTCCGCACCGACGAGCTCGACGCCACCCACACCCCGGTCTTCCACCAGACCGAGGGGCTGGCCGTGGACGAGGGCCTGACGATGGCCCACCTCAAGGGCACGCTCGACCGGTTCGCCGAGGTGATGTTCGGCAAGGGCATCACGACGCGGTTCCGGCCCAACTACTTCCCGTTCACCGAGCCGTCCGCCGAGATGGACCTCAAGTGCTTCGTCTGCCGCGGCGCCTCGGCGGTCCCCGGCAACCCGCCCTGCCGCACCTGCAAGTCGGAGGGCTGGATCGAGTGGGGCGGCTGCGGCATGGTCAACCCGCGCGTGCTGGTCGCGTGTGGTGTGGACCCGTCGCGTTACTCCGGGTTCGCGTTCGGCATGGGCATCGAGCGGACCCTGATGTTCCGCCACAACGCCGAGGACATGCGAGACATGATCGAAGGAGACGTGCGCTTCACGCTCCCGTTCGGAATGGAGATCTGATGAAGGTCCCGCTTTCCTGGCTGCGGGAGTACGTCGATCTCCCGGCGGTCACCGCCCACGAGGTGGCCGACAAGCTCACCATGGCAGGGCTCAAGCTCGAGTCGATCGCCTCCCACGGCCACGACGTCAAGAACGTCGTGGTCGGCGAGGTGCTCGAGATCGAGGAGTTGACCGGCTTCAAGAAGCCGATCCGGCACTGCAAGGTCGAGACCGGCGAGGCGACGCCCCGCGAGATCGTCTGCGGCGCCACCAACTTCGCCGCCGGCGACCGGGTGCCGGTCGTCCTGCCCGGCGGCGTGCTGCCCGGCGGGTTCGAGGTCGGGGCGCGCAAGACGTACGGGCGCATGTCCGAGGGCATGATCTGCTCCGAGCGGGAGCTCGGGCTGAGCGACGAGCACGCCGGCATCATGGTGCTGCCGCCGGACACGCCGATCGGCGCGGACGTGGTCGAGCTGCTCGGGCTGCGCGACGACGTGATCGAGCTGGAGATCACGCCGGACATCGGTTACGCCCTGTCGATTCGAGGCGTGGCGCGCGAGGCGGCGATCGCGTTCGGGGTGGCCTTCCGCGACCCCGCCGACGCGAGCTCCGTCGGGCTGCCCACGGAGACCAGCCCGGCGTGGTCGGCCTCGATCGCCGACCCGACCGCCTGCGACCGGTTCGTGCTGCGCGAGGTCACCGGCTTCGACCCGGCCAAGCCCAGCCCGCTCTGGATGCGGACACGCCTCACGCGGGCCGGCATGCGGCCGGTGTCCCTGGCCGTCGACATCACCAACTACCTGATGCTGGAGCTCGGGCAGCCGCTGCACGCGTTCGACCGGGCCAAGCTCAGCGGCGAGATCGTCGTACGCCGGGCCGTGGCCGGCGAGCGCCTGGAGACGCTCGACCACGTCGTACGCGAGCTCGACCCCGACGACATCCTCATCACCGACCGGTCGGGCCCGATCTCGATGGCGGGCACCATGGGCGGGCTGGACACCGAGATCTCCGACGAGTCCACCGACATCGTCATCGAGGCCGCCCACTTCTCCGCCACCGGCATCTCGCGCGAGTCCCGCAGGCACGGGCTGGTGTCCGAGTCGTCCAAGCGGTTCGAACGCGGCGTCGACCGCGAGCTGCCGCTCGTCGCCTCCTGGCGGGCCGTGCAGCTGCTGGCCGAGCTCGGCGGCGCGACCGTCCAGCCCGGGGTCACGCACGCCGAAGCCGACGTGACGCCGCCGCGCATCGCGATCCCGTCCGGCTACCCGAGCGCCGTGGCGGGGGTGACCTACTCCAAGGACACCGTGGTCGCCAGGCTGCAGCAGGTCGGCTGCGTCGTCGTGGACGGCGACGACCCTGCGGTGCGCAAGGGCGGCGTCGACCCGACCGGGGTCGTGACCGGCGGCGCGCTGGCGGCCAAGCTGGCCGTCACCGGCGATGACATGATCACGGTGACGCCGCCGTCCTGGCGGCCCGACCTCACCGACCCCAACGACCTGGCCGAAGAGGTCATCCGGCTGGAGGGGTACGCCACCCTGCCGTCGCTGCTGCCCAGCGCCCCCGCCGGGGCCGGGCTCACCGAGGGACAGCGACTGCGCAGGCGGGTCGGGCGGGCGCTGGCCGAGGGCGGCTACGTCGAGGTGCTCAGCTACCCGTTCATCAGCGCCGACGACTTCGACCGGATGTTGCTGCCCGCCGACGACGCGCGCCGCCGCGCCGCGCGGCTGGCCAACCCGCTGTCGGAGGATGAGCCGCTGATGCGCACCACGCTGCTGCCGGGGCTGCTCAAGACCCTGGTACGCAACGTCGGGCGCGGCTTCACCGACGTGGCGCTGTTCGAGACCGGGGCCGTCTACCGGCCGCGGGAGGGCGCCCCGGACGTCGCTCCGGTGCTCGGCGTCGAACGCCGGCCCACCCCTGAGGAGCTGGCCTCGATCGAGGCGGCGCTGCCCGACCAGCCGATGCGGGTCGCGGTGGTGCTGGCCGGCGAGTTCGAGCGGTCCGGCTGGTGGGGCGGCGGCCGCCAGGCCTCGTGGGCCGACGCGGTGCAGGCCGCGCGGCTGGTCGCGGCCGAGGCGCGGCTGGAGTTGTCGGTCACCGCCGACCAGCACGAGCCCTGGCATCCCGGGCGCTGCGCCGCTCTCTACGTGGGCGACACGCTCGTGGGGCACGCGGGCGAGCTGCATCCGCGGGCGATCGAGGCGTACGGCCTGCCGCCGCGCACCGCCGCGATGGAGCTGGAGCTGTCGCGCCTGGAGCCGGCTATGCCGGGGCCGGTCGACGCGCCCGCCGTGTCGTCGTACCCGGTGGCCACCCAGGACGTGGCGTTGATCGTGCCGGACTTCACGCCGGTGGCGGACGTGGAGGCGGCCCTGCGCGACGGGGCCGGGGAGCTGCTGGAGTCGATCCGGCTGTTCGACGTGTACGCCGGGGAGCAGGTGGGCGAGGGGAACAAGTCGCTCGCTTACACGATGCGGTTCCGGGCGCCTGACCGCACGTTGACGGTGGAGGAGACGACGGCGGCGCGGGACTCGGCGGTGGCCATGGCGGCCGATCGCCTGGGGGCTCACCTGCGGAGCGCCTGAACCTGTGAAAGGGCCGGTACGGCGGAGGCCGTGCCGGCCCTCCATGTTCTCGATCTCGGCGAGGTCGCGAAGAGGACCAGATCCGGTCGATCATCAAGCGGGTGCCGACGCTCGGTTCATCGTGTGCGTGGCCGACTGGCAGAATGCGGTCTCATGAGGCGGCTACTGGTGTTCGGCGAGCGAGAAGACGCCGAGGAGGTTGCTGAGACGCTGGCCGAGTGGTTCCCCGAGCTCGGGATGCCGCGGGTCGTGCGGGAGACGCTGGCCGGGGAGGACGACGCCGAGGACGCGCAGTGGGTGGTCGTCATCGAAGGGCTCGGCGAGGACGCGCTGGCGAAAGTGGACCAGTTGGTGGAGCAGCACGACGGGTGGCGGGAGACGGGCTGAGCCTGGCCTGGTCAGATGCGATCGATCTCGGTGAGGTCGATGTCGATGTCGAAGGGGACGGTGACCTTCAGCCTCTCGTGGTGGATACCGGTGAGGGCGTAGGAGTTGGTGGCGGGGTCCAGCTCATAGGCATAGACGACTGCCTTGTCCGAGTGGTCTTCGACGCGCCAGAAATGTGGGATCCCGGCCTCGGCATAGAGGGCGGGCTTGCGCTTACGGTCTCTCACTTCGGACTCCGGCGAGACGACTTCGACGGCCAGTATGAGAGCTTGCCCCCGGTAGAACGTCTGCCTGGGGCGATCTTCTGCGCTGGTGGGAATGACGAAGAGATCAGGCTCGGGCCGTTGGTGCTTGTCGAGTATGACGCTCATTTCGCGACGCACACGAAGGTCTTTCGGGGCCACGCGGCGTATTTCGCTCTCGAGGAGCGATACGACCCGCATGTGGAAGGAGGCTTGGGGGCTCACGAAGACCAAGCTTCCATCGATCAACTCTGTGTGCGCAGGCAAATCCGGAATGTGATCGAGATCTTCGGCGACGAAGCCCCCGGGTGGCGGGAAGACCCAGTCAGGCAGCGAGGAAGACGTCATCTCTTGGATCACCGCTTCGGCCGTCATGCTGCAACGGTACCAATCTAATCCCCTCACGCCAGGTGAATGGACGGATACTTAGAGAGTCGTTCGTTGGGCGCGAACGGCTCTCCCATCGCGGCCACGATCGGGGCAGAGTGGCGGCATGCGAGTCGCCGTGCTGTCCGACATCCATGGTGTGCTGCCCGCGCTCGAAGCCGTGCTGGCCGAGCCCGACGTGGCCACCGCCGACCTCATCGTGCTGACCGGGGACATGGCGGCGGGGCCGATGCCGGTGGAGACGCTCGATGTGCTCGTGGCGCTGGAGGAACGGGCGCTGTGGGTGAGCGGGAACGCCGACAGGGAGCTCGTGGAGGTGGCTCGGGGGAGGGCGCATCCTCGTGCGGTCACCCGGTGGGCGGGGGAGCGGCTGCGAAGTGATCAGGTCGAGTTGCTGGCGGGGTTGCCGGCGCGGCAGGTGGTCGAGCTCGGGCGGCTCGGGGTGACCTTGTTCGTGCACGCCACGCCGCGCAGTGACGAGGAGGTGATCCTGGTCGACAGCTCGCTGGAGCGGTGGGCTGATGTGCTGGCGGGCGAGACGGCCGAGACCCTGGTGGTGGGGAACACGCACATGCCGTTCGTGCGGCTGGCCGATCGGGTGCTGGTCGTCAACCCGGGATCGGTCGGCATGCCCTACGGGAGGGGCGGAGTGGCGCACTGGGCGTTGCTGGATGGGGAGAGAGGCGCGGTCAGCCTGCGGTGGACGCCCCTCGATGCGGCCAGGGTGGGGGAGCGGCTGGCCGCCGAGAGCGGGTTCGAACAGATCGAGGAGTGGGTGGGGGAGTACGTGACCAGCGTCCACTCCGACGCCGAGGCGTTGCGGGTGTTCGCCCAGGCCGAGAATCGCGGCTAGGCGGTGGCCTCCTGTGCCGCCGACTCCTCGCGGCGGGCCCTTTCCGCCAGGGCGTGCTCGTCCGTCCTGGCGTCGTAGCGGCGGAACTTCGGCAGGGCCGCGGCCAGGCCCAGCACGGCGGCGACGCACAGCAGGCCGCCCGCGCTGAGCGAGAAGCGGGTGCCGCCGAAGTTCGCCATCAGGCTGGCCCTGGCGTTGCCGAGCATCGGGCCGCTGGCGTACGACAGCAGCTCGATGCCCGCCAGGCGCCCGCGCAGCTCCTGCGGGATCGTCTGGTTCCACATCGTCATTCGGAAGATGCCGCTGACCATGTCGGCCGCGCCCGCCAGCGCGATGCAGACGAAGACCAGCCACACGTTCGGGGCCAGGCCGGTCAGCGCGACCGCCACGCCCCACAGTGCCGCGGCGACGATCACGCCCAGGCCCTGCCGCTGCACCCGCGCCGTCCAGCCGCCGGTGAGGGAGGCGATCAGGGCGCCGATCGCGGCGGCCGAATACAGCAGGCCGAGCGCCTGGGGCGCGTGCAGCTCGTCGGCCAGGAAGGGGAAGAGCGCCGTCGCCATCGCGAACACCATGGCCGCGATGTCCACCAGGTAGGTTCCCATCAGGTCGCTGCGCCCCACTGCGTACCGTATGCCCTCGACCAGCGATTTCAGCGACGCCGGCGCGGCGTCCTCGGCGGCCGGCAGGGATCTGATCCGCCACAGCAGCGCCAGCGACAGCAGGAAGGTGACCGTGTCCACGCCGTACGCCGCCGCCGCGCCGGCCGAGGTCACCAGCAGCCCGCCCAGGGCAGGGGCCACGATGGCGCCGAAGTTCCAGCGCAGGCTGGCCAGCGCTGCTGCCGCGCCCTGGTGTTCGTGCTTGACGACCTGCTGGAACACCGCCTCCATGCTGGGGCGCTGCAGGCAGGCGACGCCCGTGGAGATCGCGCCCACCACGTACAGGACCCAGACCTGCGGGTTCTGCAGCAGCGCGTTGACCGTGAGGGCGGCTGACGTGACCAGGAGACCCAGCTCGCTCAGTATGATGATCTTGCGGCGGTCGAGGGCGTCGGCGATGGCGCCGCCCCACAGACCGCACACCACCATGGGCACGAACTCCGCCAGGCTCACCAGCCCGACCGCCAGGTAGGAGTCCGTCAGCTCCTTCATCTGGTACGGCACCGCCACCAGGGTGATGAACGTGCCGAACATCGTGATGACCCCGGCCCCGAACAGCAGGCGGTAATCGCGCGAATCGCGCAGTGGGCTCAGGTCGATGGCAAGGTGACGAAGGAAGCGCTTGACTCGATCGGGCACGAAGGTAGATTGTCCGGCGGAAGTTGCGGGTCAGGCAACTCGATTTCCCACGTCATGGACATGACCAAGGCCCCGGTCCCCGGGGCCTTGGTCATGTCGGGATCAGGCGGTGGGGACTTTGTCCAGGAAGCCGAGGACCTTGCGGATCCTGCCGTCCTCGGCCAGCTCCACGGCGTCGAAGCCGACCGCGACCGGCTCCCCGCCCGCCGGTCCGAGGTGCCAGGTGAACCTGGCGATGTGGTGGTGGGCCTCGTAGACCTCGCCGGGGGTGAACACGAGGCCGGGGAACATGCCCTGCGCGCCCTCGATCACCGCCGCGATCCCGGCGTGACCGGCCACGTCGGCCAGCGGGTCGGTGTACGTGGCGTCCTCCGTCCACAGCTCGGCCACGGCCTTGGCGCGGGCGTCGGCGTCGGTTTCGTTCCAGGCGGCGAGGTAGCGTTCGATGAGAGTGGTGTCCATGGTCATCCCCTTAGTGGTTACGGGCCTTGCGCAGGCCCATGATCTGCAGCTCGGCGAACCCGGCGACGGTCAGCGCCTGGGCGATGGCCCAGATCGCGCCGATCGTGGTGAAGTCCAGCGCCCCCGTGACGACGGCCGCGACGCTGCCCAGGGTCCAGATGATGTTCAGGGCGATCACGGCCTTGGTGGCGGCCGGGCTGATCGTGCGACGGGTGGCCAGCAGGCCGACCGCGGCGCCGTACACGAGCAGGAAGACGCCGATCCCGCGCAGCAGGCCCGCGTCCGGGCCGAGCAGGCCGGAGACGGGGCCGGCGAAGGCGAGGTAGACCAGCCCGTTGCCGCCGGTGACGACGGCATCGGCGGTCAGCGCCAGGCGCAGGAACCTCAGGCGGTCGGTGGTGACGCTCACGGCGGTCATGTCGGGGCTCCTTCGGTGGTTCTGTGTGACACCTGAAAGATGTCAGCCACCGCGTAGGGGCCGCGATTACGCGGGAGGTAAGCGGAGGTGGCGATCCTCCGGTTCACCTGCGGCGATGCTCATGATGTGAGGCTCGTCACCGCCGCTTTGGAAGGCTTGCGGTACGTGGCCCTTGCGGCCGTTGAGCGAGAGATCGGGCAGCTCCGTGCCGCCCATGCCGTCCCCGAGCACTCCTGGGGAATCGGAGCGCCGGCTCTGGCGAGCCGCCGAAAAGTTGATCAAGTCCCGAGGATCTCCCGGCGCAGGTGGGTCTTGAGGATCTTGCCGCCGGGGTTGCGGGGCAGCTCGCCCTCGCGGAACCAGATGTGCGCCGGGATCTTGAACTTGGCGATCCGGCCCGACAGGAAGGCCTGTAGCTCCTCCGGCGTGACCGACTGGCCGGGGGCCAGGCGGATGACCGCGCCGACCTCCTCGCCCAGCTCGTCGTGCGGCACCCCGATCACGGCCGCGTCGTCGACCGCGGGGTGCTCGAACAGCGCGGCCTCCACCTCGGCGCAGTAGACGTTCTCGCCGCCCCTGATCACCATGTCCTTGGCCCGGTCCACGATGTAGACGAAGCCCTCGTCGTCGATCTTGGCGAGGTCGCCGGTGTGCACCCAGCCGCCGACGAACGTCTGGGCGGTGGCCTCGGGCTTGTTCCAGTAGCCGAGGATCACGTTCGGGCCGCGCAGGCACAGCTCGCCCACCTCGCCAGGTGGCAGCTCGTTGCCCATCGGGTCGACCACGCGCACGTCCACCACGGGGGCGGGCCGGCCGATGCTGTCGGGCTTGGCCCGGTAGTCGGCGCCGCCGTTGCCGATGGCCAGCGCGGTCGTCTCGGTCATGCCGTAGCCGTTGGAGGGCGCGCGGTCCGGGAGGTTCTCGGTGATGCGCTCCAGCAGCTTGGGCGGGGCCGGCGCGCCGCCGTACCCGAGGGTGGTCAGGGACGACAGGTCGTACTTGCCGAAGTCGGGGTGGGACATGAGCTGCCACGCGCTGGTCGGCACGCCGATCATGGCGCTGACCTTCTCGCGCTCGATCAGGCGCAGCGCCTGCTCGGGGTCCCACTTGTACATGAGCACCAGGCCGCCGCCGGTGAACATCGTCGTCGTCATGCCGGAGAAGCAGCCCGTGACGTGGAACAGCGGCACGGTCAGCAACATGATCCGGCGGGTCCCGGCCGCCGCCGCGAGGTCCTTGCCCGCCATCGCGAGCGAGTGCATGAGCCCGTAGGCCACGGTCATGGGCGACTGGCCCAGGTTGCGGTGGCTGCCCAGCGCGCCCTTGGGGTTGCCGGTCGTGCCGGAGGTGTAGAAGATCGTGGCCGGGTCGTCCGCGGACAGCTCCACGTCAGGCAGCTTCACGTCCGCCGCGACCTCGCCCAGCACCTCGTCGAAGGCTCGCGCCCCGGCCGGCGGCTCACCCCTCGTGACGATCAGCGGCACGCCCGCCGACGCCAGCCGCGCCGCCCGCTCGCCGTCCGCGATCAGCACCTTCGCGCCGGAGTCGCGCACGCCGTAGGCCAGCTCGGCCTCTGTCCACCAGGCGTTGAGCGGTACGGCCACCGCCCCGGCCGCCAGCACCGCCGAGAACGAGATCACCCATTCCGGGTAGTTGCGCATGGCCACGGCCACCCGGTCACCCTTGCGCACGGCGTACTCGTCCACCAGCCGGTTGGCCAGCGTGGCGGCCCGGCGGAAATGGTCCTCGTAGGTGATCTGCTCGTCCTCGTACACGAGGAAGACCTTCTCGCCGTGGAACCGGCTCATCTCCAGCAGCGCGCGGAACTGGGTGGGTGCGTGTTTCCACGTGCGTACCCCGGTGTCGCCGATCTCCTCCATCTCGAAGAGCTGGCCGGAGCTGGTGAGCTGCGCCTGGACCTGGGCATGCGAAAGGGACATCTGCAGAACGCTCCCCGCGGTGGACGATTATTCTGGATAAATCACAGTACCGACCGGTAGGTACGTCGCGCTAGGGCGGCCGAGCGCAGCGGGGCGGGCTCTCCCCACGTCCCCGAATCCGGCAGTGGGATCAAGACTTGTGAAACTTTCATCTTTATGCCGATAGTTTCTCTCTCCCAACTGCTGTTTTAGTCGCCGGTCGCGGCTGGTGTTGACCCTTCTCTTGCATGTAAATACCGTCTGCGATGCGATCCAAGAGGGATCGAAACTTTCGGATCGAGTGCCTGCCTGCGGAGGTAGATGTTCGTGCTTTCGTCCTCGTTCGCCAGAGTCCTCGCCTTGGCGGGGATGTCCTTAGCCTTCCTCCTGCCCGCCAGTGCGGCCGACGCGTCGGCGCCCCTGCGCACGCACGCGTCCGCCAAGGGCAAGTTCATCGGTGCGGCGCTCGCCACCGGCCCGCTGTCCAATGAGACCTCCTACCGCAACATCGCGGCCACCGAGTTCAGCCAGGTCACCGCCGAGAACGCGATGAAGTGGGACGCCACCGAGCCCAACCAGGGCCAGTTCAACTTCTCCGGCGCCGATGCCATCGTCAACTTCGCCACCCAGAACAACCAGCAGGTCCACGGCCACACTCTCGTGTGGCACAACCAGACCCCGAACTGGGTGCAGGGCCTCGGCGCCTCCGCCATGCGCACCGCCATGCAGAACCACATCAGCCAGGTCGTCGGCCGCTACGCCAACAACGCGACCGTGGTCTCGTGGGACGTGGTGAACGAGATCTTCGACGACAACGGCAACTGGCGTACCTCGTTCTGGTACAACACGCTCGGCCAGAGCTTCGTCGCCGACGCCTTCCGCGCCGCCCGCGCCGCCGACCCCAACGCCCGGCTGTGCATCAACGACTACAACGTCGAAGGCATCAACTCCAAGAGCACCGCGATGTACAACCTGGTCTCGAACCTGCGGCGGGACGGCGTGCCCGTCGACTGCGTGGGCTTCCAGGGCCACCTCGCCATCCAGTACGGCTTCCCGAACGACCTGCAGCAGAACCTGCAGCGCTTCGCCGACCTCGGCGTCCAGGTCCGGATCACCGAGCTGGACATCCGCATGCAGATGCCCAGGAACGCCACCAAGGACGCCACCCAGGCCACCTACTACCGCAACGTCGTCAACGCCTGCCTGGCCGTGACCGCCTGCGCCGGGGTCACCATCTGGGGCTTCACCGACAAGCACTCATGGGTGCCGGACACCTTCCAGGGCGAGGGCGCCGCGCTGATCTACGACGAGAACTACCAGGCGAAGCCGGCGTACAACGCCGTGCACGACGCGCTGGCCGGCGGGACCACCACCGATCCCACGCCGCCGACCACGCCGGGCACGCCGGCCGCGAGCAACGTCACGTCCAATTCCGCCGCCCTGACCTGGGCCGCCTCCACCGACAGCGGCGGCAGCGGGCTTGCCGGGTACAACGTGTACCGCGAGCAGGGCGCGACCGACACCCTGCTCGGCCAGAGCACCACGAACTCGACCACGCTGACCGGGCTGAGCCCCAACACCCAGTACCAGGTCTACGTCCGGGCCCGTGACGGCGCCGGCAACCTGTCGGCGAACTCGCCGCTGGCCACGTTCAGCACACTGTCCGGTCCTGGGGGCGGCGCGTGCTCGGCGACCGGCACCGTGCAGACCCAGTGGAGCACCGGGTACGTGGTGCAGCCGGTGACCGTCACCAACACCGGCACGTCCGCCATCACCGGCTGGACCGTCACCTTCACCCTGCCCGCCGGCCACACGCTCGCCGGCTCGTGGAATGCCGACGTGACGGTGAGCGGGCAGACCGTCACCGCCAAGAACGCGGGTTACAACGGCAGCCTGGCCCCGAACGCCAGCACCACCTTCGGGTTCCAGGTCAGCCGCCCGAACGGGAACACTCAGACGCCCAGCGGGTACACCTGCGCCTGATGCTCTTCGGCAGAATCCCCTGGGCGCTCTCCTGCCGCCCAGGGGATTCTCTCTGCTGAAGATATTGACAGTTAAACCGTTCGGGTCTGTCGTTCGCGTAGGAGGTGAACGGCTTGGCTGCCGCTCCGCGACCCGAGCCGGAAGACTCCAGCCCTCACGGGCCGGACCTTCCTGCTCTGGCCGCCGGTCGGTCGTTTCGGTAGCGGAGAGTCAGCAGTCGTATACAACAATTCCTCCTCCCGGATGAAACCGGGTCTCCAGTTCAAGGAGGATCCATGAACGAATGGGACGCCACCTCGTACGCGGGCAAGGACACCATCCTGCGTGTCGTCAGGGACGAGGCCGAGCGGCTGTTCGCACTGGCCGAACCGGAGGAGGCATGGGAGGCGCCGACCGCCTGCCCCGGCTGGACGACGCGTGACGTGGTCGCGCACATCGTCGACACGACCGAGGGGTACTTCGCCGCCTTCGACGCGGCCCGCCGCGGTCAGGACTTCGGCTCGGCGTACGGGCTGCCCGGGATGGGCGAGCGGGTCAACGAGCAGGCCGTGGCGCTTCGCGGGATTCCGCAGAAGGAACTGCTCGACCGGCTCAAGACGGACTTCGAGCGGATGCAGTCGATGCTGCGCGAGCTTGGTGAGGACGAATGGGCCGGATTCATCGTCCCGCACTTCTACATGGGGCCGGTGCCCGCGTACTTCTACGCGGCCGGGCAGCTCATGGACTACGCCGTGCACTCCTGGGACATCCGGCAGGGGACCGGCCGGGCGCACGGGCTGTCGGGGGAGGCGGCCGACCTGCTGGTGCCGTTCATGTTCGTGCTCTGGCAGTCCACGATCAAGCAGGAGGCGGACCTGGCGACGCCGTTCGAGCTCGGCATCCGGGTGGGCGGGGCCAACGGCGGCGACTTCCGTGTCTC
>NZ_VCKY01000099.1 GCF_005889735.1 Nonomuraea turkmeniaca | reverse complement strand
CGGGACGGCGCGGGTCCTTCAACCCGGCGCGGGTACGCCGGATGGACCGCGACAGACCCTTGATGGCGTCGTCCTGACCGATGATCCGCTTGTGGAGCTCGTCCTCCATGCGCAGCAGACGCTGCGATTCCTCCTCGGTCAGCTTGAAGACCGGGATGCCGGTGGCGGTCGCCAGAACCTCGGCGATCAGTTCCTCGGTGACGACGTCCTCGGTGACCAGGTCCTCGGTGCACGAGCCGGCCGAAGCGGTCATCCGGAGGATGCGCAGCCGTGCCCCGGCCTCGTCGATGAGGTCGATCGCCTTGTCGGGCAGGTAACGGTCGCTGACGTAGCGGTCGGCCAGCTGCGCCGCCGCCACCAGCGCGTCGTCGGTGATCGAGACGGCGTGGTGCGCCTCGTAGTGCTTGCGCAGACCTTTGAGCATCTCGATCGTGTGGCTGAGCGAGGGCTCGGCGACCAGAACCGGCTGGAAACGGCGAGCGAGAGCGGCGTCCTTCTCGAAGTGCCTGCGGTACTCGTCGAGCGTGGTCGCGCCGATCGTCTGCAGCTCGCCGCGGGCCAGCATCGGCTTGAGGATGCTGGCGGCGTCGATCGCGCCCTCCGCGGCGCCCGCACCCACGAGCGTGTGCAGCTCGTCGATGAACAGGATGATGTCGCCGCGCGTGCGGATCTCCTTGAGCACCTTCTTCAGGCGCTCTTCGAAGTCACCGCGGTAGCGGGAGCCGGCGATCAGCGCGCCGAGGTCAAGCGTGTAGAGCTGCTTGTCCGTCAGCGTCTCGGGCACCTCGCCCCTGACGATCTTCTGCGACAGGCCCTCGACGACGGCGGTCTTGCCGACGCCGGGCTCGCCGATGAGAACGGGGTTGTTCTTGGTCCTCCGGGAGAGGACCTGCATGACCCGCTCGATCTCCTTCTCACGGCCGATCACCGGATCCAGCCTGCCCTCGCGGGCAGCCTGGGTCAGGTTACGGCCGAACTGGTCGAGCGGCCCGGAGGTCGGCCGGGCCGACTCCTGGACAGCCAGGATCGCCGTCGGCTCGTCGTCCTCGGTGCCGGCGAGCGACTGAAGGACCCAGCTCCGGACGCGCCCGGGATCGGCCTGCAGCTTGACCAGCACCTGAGTGGCCACACCTTCACCCTCGCGGACGAGCCCGAGCAGGATGTGCTCGGTGCCGATGTGGTCGTGACCCAGCTGCAAAGCCTCACGGACCGACAACTCGAGGACCTTCTTGGCCCGCAGGGTGAAAGGAATGTGCTCCGACTCAGCCGGCCGCCCCTGGCCGATGATCTCCTCGACCTGCTGACGCACACCCTCAAGACTGACGCCCAGGCTCTCCAGAGCCTTGGCGGCAACGCCCTCACCTTCGTGAATCAAACCAAGAAGAATGTGCTCAGTACCGATGAAATTGTGATTGAGCATCCTGGCCTCTTCCTGAGCCAGGATGACAACTCGCCTCGCTTGGTCGGTGAACTTCTCGAACATCTCAAGCCTCCTGGCGGGAGCGGGACCTGCCGGACGAGCGCGACCAGATCGTCCGCATCGGCGATGACCCACATCAGGGCACCGTCAGGCGTTCCTGCGGTATGGCCGCCGTCGGTCGCCATCGGCAGGGCATCGAGAACCGGCCGCGCGGCCTTCAACGGGATCGCGCCGCGGTGGCCGCCTCGGCCCTGATGGTCCGTTCACGTGCCCGGCCGGACGTGGCTCCGTGCCGTGCCTGATCATCGGGCGTTCGGTGCTGGCCGTCGGCCATGATGCCCCCAGGTAGACCCCACGCGTTCCACGGAACGGGCGGTACGATCACCGCACGACAGCGTCTGGCGTACTGAGTCCGAGACTCTTGGCCTTTCGCACGGGCCTGCGTAGGCGGCCGCATCGGGCTTCGGCGGGTACTCCGCCTAATTACCACCTTAATGCTGATTGCGGCCATTGGACCGGATTCAGCCACCAGCCGAACGAGCCGCGGCGCGCGCTCGCCACAGACGCGGCGACCGGCACCGGGCGGCCGCTGCAAGGCCGGCGACCCGCCCGCGTGATCATTTTCCTGTCTTCACGAGTGCTTGGGCGTCAACGGGTCAGTCGGTCGTGCGCCGGCGAACCGGGCCGCCGACCAGCAGCGCGCCCAAAGCCGAGGTGGCGCCGATGATGCCGATGCCGGTCCACAACACCTCCGGCCCCAGCGGGAGCAGCGCTGGAAGCCTGGAGGCTCCCCGGTGCGGAGACCCCGGTCGTGCGGGAATTTCTCGCCGACCCGGGCTCCGGCGTCGCCCGCGCGGCCGCCGAGTGCCGGCGGCCGGACACGACGTGATGGCGGAGCCGTACCAGCCGAACCTGGTCTATCCCGTGCCCGGCGTCGGCGCCGTCTGGTCGCGGGCTGCGAGAGAGCGGCCTGGTCACACGGCGCCGCAGCGGTCGCGAGGTGTTCTACGAACGATCCCAGCTGGGTGACACTGTGTGTGCTGCCTCGTGAGCCTCCCATACATGAAGAGGCTTTCGGCGAGGCCGATAGGAGTGTCCTGCCTCGCTTGAGGGGTTGACACTCTGGGTCTCGAACTAAGCGCAGGTCTTCTGCTCGACGTCACACAGTTTGACCTCGGGGTACCGTGCTGACGGCAGTTTCGTCCGCTCCTGGCGGCAACAACTCGACGCCGGCCGCCGTCGGTTCGCCGAACTACAGCGCCGACAGGAGGAGGCCATGCACAAGGCCGTCCAGGAAGAGCGCTCCCGGATCGCCGGCGAACTGCACGATGTCGTCACCCACAATGTGAATGTGATGGTGATCCAGGCTGGAGCGGCACGCTGTCGGAGCTGACCCCCAGGGAACTGGAGGTGTTGCGCCTGCTCGCCACCGGGCTCAGCAACGCCGAGCTCGCTGACCGACTGAGCCTCAGCCCGACGACGGTGAAGACTCATGTCGCGCGCATCCTGTCCAAGCTCGGCCTCAGGGACAGGGTTCAGGCGGTCGTGCTCGCCTACGAGACCGGCTTGATCGCCCCAGGCTCGCCCGCCGACCGGCCGCCAGGGAGTATGTCTGTGCGCACTCCCTGAGAGAGCGGGCGCGTCGAGACGGGCCGCCGCTCGCAGCTGCCGATCACGTCGTCGTCGGGCGTCCGGCTTGATGGAGTCGCGGCGCAACACGGGCCCACCCCGGACCCCCCGGACAGCGCCGTCGCGACGCCGAACCGCTCGCCGGCCCTTACTGGACGTCGCCGCTGTAGGCGGCCGCCTGGATGGTGAACAGCTGGGCGTACGGTCCGTTCCGGGCCATCAGTTCCTCGTGGGAGCCCTGCTCGGCGATGGTGCCGTCGGCGACCACGATGATGTGGTCGGCCATGCGCACGGTGGAGAAGCGGTGGGAGACCAGGACGGTGATCCCCTCGCCGGAGGTCCGGGCCGTCGTGGTGAAACGCTCGTAGAGGTCGTGTTCGCTGGCCGGGTCGAGGGCGGCGGTGGGCTCGTCGAGGATCAGCACCTCGGGTCGGTCCCGCATGAGGGCGCGGGCGAGGGCCAGGCGCTGCCACTGTCCTTGGGACAGGTCGACGCCGTCGAAGAGGGGCCCCAGCCGGGTGTCCACACCGTCGGGGAGCCGCCGCACGAAGTCGGCGCCGGCCGCGTCGAGCGCCTCCTCGACCTGGTCCATGCGGGGCAGGTCACCGACGCCGACCGCCTGCCGTACGGGCAGCTGGAACTTGACGAAGTCCTGGAACGCGGCGGAGGTGCGCTGCCGCCAGGCGGTCAGGTCGGTCTCGGCGAGGTCCTGGCCGTCCACCTTGATCGTGCCCGCGGCCGGCCGGTACATGCCGGTGAGGAGTTTGACCAGCGTGGTCTTGCCCGCGCCGTTCACGCCGACCAGGGCGACGACGCTGCCCCGGCGCAGGTGGAAGCTGACGTCGCGGAGGACCGGGGCCTTCGAACCGGGGTAGGCGAAGGTCACGTTGTCGAAGGTGATGCCGCCGGTCGTGGGCTCCTTGCGGCCGGTCGGGCCGTGGGCAGTGGCGTAGTCGTGCAGCCAGGCGTAGTGCTCGGTGACCTGCCCGGTCTGGATGACCCGGCCGATCTGCTCGACCACCTCCTGGATCTGCCCGCGCAGCCGCGCGCCCAGGACCAGGACCAGGACCGCGTCACCGAGAGTGGCCAGGCCGCGGGCGGCGAGGTCCGCGGTGATGGCCAGGACCAGGAGGTAGCCGACGCTGAAGGAGATCCAGCCGAGGGCGTTCCAGATGCTCGCCCGTGCTCGCGCCCGAGTGATGAGCGT
Organism: Nonomuraea turkmeniaca; assembly: GCF_005889735.1. Lineage (GTDB taxonomy): Bacteria > Actinomycetota > Actinomycetes > Streptosporangiales > Streptosporangiaceae > Nonomuraea > Nonomuraea turkmeniaca. The sequence continues at coordinate 32,756 of NZ_VCKY01000099.1, read as the reverse complement.
GGCGTACCGGTCCCAGGCCGCGGCGGCCTCCTCGTCGATCGCCGCCGAGGCGCCGCTGACCCGCAGTTCCTTCGCGGTGTCCGCCTCGGTGCACATCCGGTGCAGCATCTCCTCCAGGCGGCTGTGCCGGGCCGCTTCCTTCTCCGCCTCCCGTATCCGGCGCAGGGTCCGGGAGCTGATCCAGAGCGGCAGCAGCGCCAGCGGGGCGAGCAGGGCCAGCCAGGGATCGACCGCGACGAGCAGCCAGACCGACAACGCGATGCTGATCACCCCGGACGCGGTCGCCGTCAGGCCCAGTGCCAGCTGGGCCAGTGTCCGGGAACCGCGGCGGAGCAGGAAGATGCGGTCCAGATACTCGGGATGCTCCAGGTGCTCGACCTCGGGCAGGCGCGCGACCAGGTTGAGGATCTCGTCGTTGACCAGGATGTCGACCCGAAGGACCAGTTCGAGGGCGAGGCTGTGCAGGATCGTACGGCCGGTGGTGGAGGCGGTGTAGGCCACCGCCGCGAGGGCGCCCGCCGCCAGCAGGCCCCCGACGGTGCCCAGGCCCGCGGCGTCGACGAGCCAGCGCTGACTCAGCGCGAGGAGGGCGACGGCCACCGACTGGGCCGCCACGAGCGCGCCGACCAGCAGGGTGATCCACGGCCCGGCCTGCCAGGTGAGAGGGAGGGTGTGCCGGAGGACCTTCATCCGCTCTCCACGAATCGGGACGCCTGGAGCTCGAACATGCGGGCGTAGTGGCCGCCCAGCGCCATCAGGGCGTTGTGGTCGCCGTCCTCGAGGATCGCGCCGCCGCGCATGACGACGATGCGGTCCGCGTGCCGTACCGTCGAGAGCCGGTGCGAGATCAGCACGATGGTGGCGCCCTCCACCCCGGAGACGACGTCCCTGTTGAAGTCGGCCTCCGCGCGGACGTCCAGGTGCGCGGTGGGCTCGTCCAGGACGATCAGGTCGCGGCCGTGGCCGGCGGCGAAGAAGACGCGGGCCAGGGCCAGGCGCTGCCACTGGCCGCCGGACAGGTCCACGCCGTCGTGCAGCTCGCGGCTGACCACGGTCTCGTACGGCAGGCGCTCGGCGTCCCACCCCGCCCGCCGCAGGGCCCGCTCGATCCCCTCCCGGTCGTCGCGATGGTCAGGGGCTCCCATGGCGACGTTGTCGGCCACGGTGAGCGGGTACCGGTTGAAGTCCTGGAACATCACGGCCATCCGGCCCGGGTCGCAGACGACGCGGCCCTCGCCGGGCTCGTACAGGCCGGCCATCAGTTTGATCATCGTGGTCTTGCCCGCACCGTTGTCGCCCACGATGGCGAGGACCTCGCCGGGCTCGATCCGCAGGTCCAGGCCGTCGAGGACGCTGCCGGTGTTCGGGTAGGCGAAGGACACATTCTCGAACCGGGCTCCGGGACCGACCTGCGGGGGGACCGGTTGCGGGGGCGTACGGTCCGCGAGGGAGGCCAGTGCCCGTACGGCGCCGAGTCCGGTCTCGACCTCGTACTCCTCCATCCCGATCGTGGTGATGCCGAGCAGCGCGAAGGTGGCCACCAGGCAGGTGACCAGGTCCCCTCGCTGGGCGGCGAGGCCAAGCATGACGGAGGCGAGCAGGACGGCGCCGAAGGACAGCAGGATCGCGATCCGCTGGTGGATGAGGATGTCGCGGCGCGTCCGCCAGATGGCCGCGGCCAGTTCCCGGGCTTGGGCGGTACGCCGCCCCACCGCCCAGCCCGCCAGGCCGAAGACCCGGATCTCCTTGCCCGCCTGACCGCCGGCGCTCACCTCCGACCAGTAGTCGGTCTGCCGCCAGGGGCGCGCCTGGATGTACACCACCGCGTGCAGGCGCAGCGCCTGGCGGCGGACGATGGAGCGGATGGTCAGCGCCGCGGCCAGCAGCACGGCTGCCGTGACGGGCGAGTGCAGGGCCACCACCGCGGCCGCGAGGAACGCCCCGAGCATCCTGGACATGAGCACCACCTGCGCCACCGCGGCGGCACCGGCGGACAGGTTCTGCCATCCGCCCAGGTTCGAGGCGCGGGACAGATCGTCGGCGTAGGCGGGATCCTCCAGATGGGCGATCCCCCGGGGAGCGGCCGCCATGGCGCGGAGCCGGCGGCGTATCGCGCCGTCCACGCGCGCGACGACCACCTGCCGGTACGCTTCCATGGCCGCGACCACGATCCCTTCCAGGACGAGGAGCCCGGCCAGCATCCCCAGCGCGGCCCCGGCCTGGCCCGCGGCCATCTCGGCCACCAACCGGCCGCTGACCAGCGCGAGGAACGTCGGCAGCACGGCCAGGCACAGGCTGATGGTCCCCAGGACGGCGGCGTGCGACGCCGGCAACAGACGCAGCAGCCGGAACCGATCCCGAAAGATCACCCCAGAACGGTAAGGGCTTTCCCGAAGGAGCGGCAAGTGGATATCGGCCGGGTCGTCGATGGTGTGACCGCCGGTTTCTGCGGGTCGGGCTGCCCGCTTCTTGCCCATGCAGCCGCGGCGCGTTCCTTGTCCGTCGGCCGAGCCGGGAGCGGTGGCCTGATCCTGCTGCTCGACGTCTTCCGCGGCTACCGGGTGCCGGTGATGCGTTGCCGGGGGTGATCGTGCCGTCGGGCCGGAAGCCCGGTTTGGGCCGGCGAGCTTGTTCGGTCATGGTGGCGTCAACGCGCAGGTCGTGGTTCGGTTGTCGCACCAGTCGACCCCTTAGCCTGGGGTGATGGCGGGTGGAGAGCTGTCTCAGTCGGCTCGGCGCGAGCAGCGCATGCTGAAGATCTCGATGGCGGTCTCGGTCGCGCTCTCGGTCGTGGCGCTGGGGTGGGGGCTCGCCGCCGGCTCACAGGTGATCCTGCTCGACGGCGTCTACGTGATCCTCGGCCTGGGGCTGTCGTGGCTCTCGCTGTACGCCTCTCGCCTGGCCGCCGCTGACCCGACGCCGCGTTTCCCGTTCGGCCGGGAGTCGCTCGTGCCGCTGGTCGTGGGCGTGCAAGGTCTTGCCCTGCTAGGGACGCTCGTCTACGCCGCTGTGGAGGCCATCCGGGTCATCCTCGGCGGCGGGTCCGACGTGGCGGCCGCCAGTCTGGCCGCCTACGGAGTGGTGAGCGGACTCGCGTGCTTCGCGGCGTACGGCTACCTGGTGCGGCGCGGTCCGCGCTCGGACCTGGTCCGAGCGGAGGCGGCGGTCTGGCTCGCGGGCGCCGTGGCCAGCCTGGTCGTCGCGGTGGGCGGCGCCGCGGCGCTTCTCCTGAGTGCGACGGCCTGGCGCGGAGCGACGGCGTACACCGACTCGGTGCTGGTCCTGGTGAGCTGCGTCCTGCTCGCCCGGCTGCCCGCACGCATGCTCCGCCAGGCCGCGTCCGAGCTGCTGGAGTCCGCGCCGGAGCCGGCCGTCCAGCAGCTGATCCACGAGGTCGTCGAAAGGGTGCGGGCCGCCGAAGGGCTTCCCAAGCCGGTGCTGCGCACCACAAAGATGGGTCACAAGCTCTACGTCGACGTGGGCTTCGTAGTATCGCCGGGTCGCTGGGACATCGCGGACGAGGACCGCGTACGGCGGACGCTGCGCGACGGGCTCGCTGCCCTGCCCTACGCCCCGTGGGTCGTCGTCGAGCTCACCACGGACCCCGAGTTGGTGCTCTGACGCGGCGCCTGTCCACGTGCCGGGAGCTGCTGCAAATTTGAGAGGACGCGGGATTTCGTGCCGGTGGCCGGCCCCGAAGCGGCGCGTACGACAGGAGGCCGACTTCCGTCATAGGCTGCATCTCGCACGTGATGGACAGGAGGCTGAGGTGGCCGAGACGACGCTGACCGAGACGATCGTGGCCGAGGTGATGGCCGAGCTGGCCGAGCTCGAGGACCCGAAGACACGCGAGGTGAACGAGAAACACGGTGACGATCACGGTGTGAACCTCAGCAAGCTGCGCGCGCTCGCGAAGCGGCTGAAGACGCAGCAGGAGCTCGCGCGCCGGCTCTGGGAGACGGATGACACCGCGGCGAGACTGCTGGCGCTCCTGATCTGCCGCCCTAAGGCGTTCGAGCGTGACGAGTTGGACGTCATGTTGCGCGAGGCGCGCACACCCAAGGTGCACGACTGGCTCGTGAACTACGTGGTGAAGAAGAACCCGCACGCCGAAGAGCTGCGCCTGACCTGGTTCGCCGATCCGGATCCAGTGGTCGCGAGCGCCGGCTGGGCGCTGACCACCGAACGCGTGGCGAAGAAGCCCGAGTCCCTCGACCTCGCAGGACTGCTCGACATCATCGAGGCGGAGATGAAAGACGCCCCGGATCGCCTGCAGTGGGCGATGAACCACTGCCTGGCTCAGATCGGGATCGAGCACGCCGAGCACCGCGCCCGTGCACTCGACATCGGTGAGCGCCTGGAGGTGCTCAAGGACTACCCGACTTCCCCGGGCTGCACGTCTCCGTTCGCGCCCATCTGGATCAACGAGATGGTGCGCCGACAGCACGATGAGACGTGACTCATTTGGTGAGTCGGCGGTGGCGAATGAGGGCGGCGGCGATGGCGACGAAGGCTGCGAAGTGGTCCGCCCGGCGTTCGTAGCTCCGGTGTGCCGCACTCAACACGGCCGCACTTCGCCCCGGCGAATCCGCTAGCGGTCGCACAGTCCGCAGTTGCCTACCAAGCGGGCCTGCCGCCGATCCGACTGGGCGTCCCTCTCGGCTTGATCGCCTTCCGGGGACGTACACCGGCGTCATGACTCCCTGTAGCCCACGGTCGCTTCGGGCGTCCAGCTCGCGGGCCAGGGCCGGCTTGCCTTCGCCGTGGGTGCCCGCGACGCCCCGGGCTCCGGCGTCGAGGGTCAGCTGGACGAGCATCGGTCGCAGCGGACGTCGTCGGGCGGTTCGTTGGTGATCAGCGCGTCGAGCCAGTCGACGAACCGGACGCCGTTCACCTCGATCTCATAGAACTTGTCGAACTCGAAGAGCCCGTGGTCATCGCCGGGTGCGGTGTAGCTGTGCAGGCGCACCCCGGCGGCCTCGATCGCCGCCTCGTTGCCGGTGATCACGGCAAGGAGGTTCGGCGGATTCCCGTCCATCCACTGGGTCACCTCCGACGCCGCGTGAGGGTCGAAGGCGAAGTCGAAACGGGCCAGCACGAGGCCGGGATTATGGAGACCAGCCTGGGTCCAGAATCGGGGAACGCCCCAGTCCTGGGCGGTGAGCCCTTTGACCGCCCAGTCAGGCATGGTGTCGTAGGCGCCCCACCGCGCATCGAGGATGCCGGCGTTGAAATCGGGGTTGTTCGGCCAAGCGCCGGACTGGGCGCCGAATACCGTGACCTTGGCTTTGGGGAGCCGGTCGGCGACGAGGCCGCCGTAGAGGGGAGCGGCGATCGATCCCGCGGTCTTGCCGACGACGACGACCTGGGTGGCGTTGGGATAGTGCTCGGCGATATAGCTGAGCGCCGCCGTACCGTTGACATAGCCGCGGTGCTCGACGGTCAACTCCGGCGAGTACTTCTGGGAGGCGTTACCCAGATGCGCATCGCCGGTGCAGGGACTCACATAGAGAAACGAGTGATCGGCGAACGGGTTGTCGGACCGAGTGACGTCGAACATTCCGTTCCGGTTCTCCGGTTCCGAGCCCTGAACGCTCCAGTCGTAGAATTCGCTCTCGCCGTGGTCGCCTGTGAAGGCACAGCTCTTCGCGTCCCAGCAGACGCCGCCGCCGTTCAAGAAGAATACGACCTTGGTCGGATCGGCCCGCCGTTCCCAAAAGGTGAACTCGCTGCCATCAGCGCAGCGGCAATCACCTGCCGGCACGACTCGTTCCCACACCAAGTCCCTGGGGGCGCTGCAGCCGGCCAGCACCATGGCCAGAGCGGCCAGCAGAAGAAGCGGCATTTTCATCACACGGTCGTGGCGAGAACGGCCGCCAGCGCCGCGGGAGATGTGCGTCATGCGTCACAGGCTGCGCGGTGCCGGATGGGCCGCGCACCTGCCAGCGGTCATGTTCCGAACCCTGACTTTCGACGGATTTCGGGCGGCGGCGCCGAGGCTTAAGGTGTTGCCTGGTATGAAAATCCACGTGGCGGCCCTACGGGGCGCCTTCCGCAGATCGAGCTTCCAGGATGCCGGCCTTGCCGCCCTGCTGCTCGCCGGCGCGTGGGCGGGTAATGGTGCCGCCGCGACTCCGGGGATCAGCGGTTCGTTCGCCGAAGTGGCCTGGTTGCGGGAGCCGCCGGCACAGTGGGTCTTGATCGGGGTCTGCATCGCCGCCGTGACGGTGCGCCGCAGGTGGCCGATTCCGGCGCTCGCCGCGGCGGCGCTCGCCGCCGTGGTGCAGATGGCGCTGGCGGAAGCACCGGTGCCCGCCGACTTGGCCGTCCCGATCATTCTCTACACGATCGCCGCCCAGCGGCGGCGCAAGGTGTCGCTCGCGCTGCTCGGTGCCGCCCTGGCCGTGGCGACGGCATGGTCGGTGTACGTGGCCCTCGACGGCAAGGTCGACGGCTGGGTCTACAAGGGGCCCTTCGGCCGCGGCGGACAGGTAAGCACGCTTGAGGGATTCACGGCGTTTGGACCGACGGACTGGGGCGGGATCCCCGTCCTCGGCTCCCTGCTGGTCGTCGCCTGGGCGATCGGGTGGGGTATGCAGAGCCGCCGCGCTTACCTCGGCGAACTCATGGCGAGGGCACGAGACCTGGAGCGCGAGCGCGGCCAGCAGGCCGCGCTCGCAGTGGCCGCCGAGCGGGCCAGGATCACCCGCGAGCTGCACGACGTGGTGGCGCACGGCCTGGCCGTCATCGTGATGCAGGCGCAGGGCGGCGCCGCGGCGTTCGCCAAGCGGCCCGCCGACACCCTCGCTGCGCTGGACACCATCGTGGCGACCGGCCGCGCCTCGCTCGCCGACATGCGCCACGTGCTGTCCGCGGCCGGGCAGATCGAGGGACCTGCGCGGCCGGTGCCAGGCCTGGCGCAGCTGCCCCGCCTCGTCGACCAGGTACGGCAGGCAGGCACCCCGGTCCAGCTGCACATCAACGGATCTCCCCGGCCGCTGTCCACCGACGTGGACGTGTCGTCGTACCGGATCCTTCAGGAGGCGCTGACCAACACCATGAAGCATGCCGGTCCGGGAGCCTGCGTCCAGGTGGTGGTGTCGTTCAGAAGCGATGAGCTGAGGCTCGATGTCAGCGACAACGGCGCCGGTGAGTCGGCCTCTGGCGGGTCCGGCAACGGACTGAGGGGCATGCGGGAACGTGTGGCGCTGCTGGGCGGCGAGGTGGCCGCCGGCCCGGGGCCGGACGGCGGTTATGTCGTACGGGCCCGCATCCCCCTTGATCTGGGAGAGATCGCATGATCCATGTGCTCCTGGCCGACGACCAGGCCCTGCTCCGTGCCGGCCTGCGGATGATCCTCGAGAACGCCGAGGACATGGCCGTCATCGGGGAGGCCGGCGACGGCGCGACGGCCACCGCCCTGGCGATTGAAACGACGCCCGACGTCATCCTGATGGACATCCGGATGCCCGAGGTCGATGGAGTGGAGGCCACCCGTCGCATCCGCGCGTCGCTTCCGGACGGGCCACGCATCCTGATCCTCACCACCTTCGATCTCGACGAGTACGTGTACTCCGCGCTGCGGGCCGGCGCCAGCGGATTCCTGCTCAAGGACACCCTCGCCGCCGATCTCCTGTCCGCGATCCGCGTGGTGGCCAAGGGCGACGCCATCGTCGCGCCACCGGTCACCCGGCGGCTGATCGAACGCCACATCGGCACGTCCGGCGACCCGCTGCCCCGCACCGCGGCTGAGCTTCGCGTCCTCACCGAGCGGGAACGCGAGGTGCTCGAACTGATCGCCCGTGGACTGTCCAACGCCGAGATCGCCGGCCGTCTCTTCCTCACCGAGGGGACCGTGAAGGGCCACGTCAGCCGCATTCTGACAAAGCTCGGTCTACGGGACCGGGTGCAGGCCGTGGTCTTTTCCTACGAGTGCGGCCTGGTCCGCGCCGGCGCGTGACGACCATCCGGGTCCGGCGATGGACCTGGATCCCACCACCCTGAGGACCACCCCGAGGCCAGCCGGCGACATCATCCGCCAGGCACTCCTGCCCTCCCGCAAGAACACCGACCGACCGACATCGTGCTACGGACGCGGCTGAGCGAACCATCCGGGCTCGGTCTCCGCCAGGATTCCCTGACTGATCAGGCGTTTGAGCTTGGCGCGAATCTTCTCGGCGCTGGAGGCATGGTCACCTTGCGGGCCCCTGGGCGGGTCGCATGCTCAGTCGCGTCATGGTGATCATCGCGGCGAGGGGGAACAGGGCGGCAGCGCCGAAGCCCGCGACGTAACCGAGGCTCGCGATGAGCGTACCCATGACGGGCGGTGTCGCTGAGGAGGCGAGGTTCTGCACGATCGTCTGCACTGACATCGCGCGGCCGGACCAGGAGGGGTGCACCAGTTCGGCGACGGCCGCGTACCCGACGCCGTGCCAGCTCACCGTGGCCACGATCGCCACGATCAGCAGCCCGGCGCTCGTCCAGGCCTCCAGTGCCGCCGCGGTGGCCAGCGCGGCCAGCGCGCATGTGTTGACCAGGGCAAGGCGGCGCAGTGCCCGTCCTTTGCCGGACGAGAGGTCCGACCATCGGCCGGCTCCGATCCGGGCGGCCGCGCCGGCCAGTTGTGCCGCCGCCAACAGGGGTCCCGCCGTGGTGGGCGTCCAGCCGAGCCCCAGCACGAGGTAGTCGAAGGCGAACGTCCCCACGGTCAGCTGCCCGATGACCAGCAGAGCGCTGGTCGCGTGCACCCGCCACAACGACGATCCTGTCCGGTACGGGGAGGCCACCGCAGACTCACGGGAGCCGCTGGTCGTCCTTGGTGCTGGGGCGAGCAACAGCGTGGTGACCAGTGCGGTGGCCTGACAGATGCCCCCCGGTACCACAAAGGCGACCCAAGTCCCCCATTGCTCGGCGATCGCGGGCAATGTCACACCTGCCACGGCCACGCCGACGGGCTGCGACGCCTGCCGGATGCCCATGGCCAGCCCGCGCCGGTCCGGCGCGAACCAGGCCACGACCAGTCGCCCGCTCGCCGCGTACACCGCCGATCCCGCCGCCCCCGCCAGGATCAGCAGGATGCCCATCAGCGCCCCGGAAGCTAGTCCTGCCAGGCCCAGCAGCAGGCCGCCCAGCCCGAGGCCGGCTCCGATGATCAGCCGCTCCCCGTGCCGGTCAGCCAGGGCGCCCCAGCCCAGCAGAGCCACCACCATGCCGATCGACGGGCAGGCGAGCAGGATGCCGAGCTGGGGCAGAGTCATGCCGGTCGATTCGCGCAGCGCGGGGAGCAGGAACGGCAGGCCATAGAGGTAGATCGTGCCCGTGGTCTGGGCAGCCGTGCCCAGTGCCAGCGCGACCCATTTGGATCTTGTGTGCATGAGGTGCGATGGTAACTCGGTATCAATATAAGAGACATTTCATTTCAGATGGTGAGAAGATCGCCTAATGACGGCTCGGCGCTCGCCGGCGATCGCTCTTCTCTTGCGCCCCTGGCCGGAGCCAGAGACTCCCGGTGCAGCCCCAGGCCCTGGTCTGCTTGGCTCGCTCCGGGGGCGACGGCCAGGGGGGATTCCCGGCCTGCTGCCTGGGATCGACGCGTACACGGTGAAGGTCAACGCCAAGTTCCCGGCGGCCAGCCCGGCACTGCGTGGCATCATCTGCCTGCACAGCGGCCACCACGGCGAAGTCCTCGCGCTGCTTGACAGCGCCACCATCACGGCCGGGCGCACGGGTCGGGCAGTCGCACTCGGCACGGACGCCCTGGCCCCCCGGCGGAGCGCCGTCGTGGGCGTTATTGGGGCGGGCGCCCAGGCGGACCTGGTGGTGACAGGCCTACGGCGCCTGCGCCCCGTGAGCGATCTGATCATTCACGACGTGTCACCGGAGCGGGCCTACGCCTTCCGTGCGCGTCATGGTGGGCGCCTCGCGGGCTCGGCGGCCGAGGTCGCCGCCCACGCCGCCATCGTGGTCCTCGCCACCTGGTCCCGCACCCCGTGTCACCACGGGCAAAGTAGCTCCGTGTGACGAGTTAGGTTGGCGATCATAGGAACTGCGCACGCTGGAACAGCGGCTGACCAAGGTGCGTGAGTCCATCGCAGCGGCGAACCGCCGGTGATGACGGGACTGGGTGACGGCATGCCGGCCGTACCTCGACGAAGAGCGCCGCTGGTTTGACCTTGACGCGGGCAGAAGCCCGATGTCGGCGAGATGATCGTCTCGGGGCGGGAGCCGGGAGGTGGCTGAGCTGCCACGCAGCGCCCCTGCGTGAGGTGCCCTCCACATCCCCGTTGGAGGGCACCCTGTCTGGTCGCAAGAGGGTTCAGCCGCAGTGCACGTTGTTGAGCTTGACGCTCGTCCATGACGGCGAGATTCCCTCTACGTCAATACACTGGCCGGGCGCCGAGACGTACACCGGGCCGGCGTAGTACTGGTAATTGTCGGCGTCGGAGTCCTTCCCGCTGCCGTCGCCTCTCGATATCACGACGCCCTTCCAGCTCGTGGTGTTGGCGTAGGGGCCGGCACCGTAGGTAAGGGCGCAGTTCTTGCCGGTGCTGGAGCTGTAGTACACCTCCAGGATGCCCGTACGGTACCCGTACTTCTGGACGCCGATGTCGTAGACGCCGACCCGGGTGTAGCTGCTGCCGCAGGGTCCGGCCGCGCTGGCCGGGGTGGCGCCTGCTACCAGCGTGGTGGTGGAGGCCAGGGCCGCGCCGGCCAGCAGGGTCGCCAGCTTGCGTGTGCGCACAAATATCCTTTCGATTGCCAGTGATGTGATCATGATTACCACTGGCTCACGGCCGCCACCCACGGGTGGTGGTCAATGTGACGGTTCACACATCGATCGTCTGGGGATGAAGAGCCGACCATCAGCCATCCCGAGCCGCACCGGGCCGAGTTCGACGTCTGGGCCGCGGAGAGCCGCCTCCAACCGCCCAAGATCACTCGGTCCTCTCTAGCAGATCCTGTAGGTGTAGAAGTTCTCGAAGCGCGACAGGTACATGTGCCCGTCGGGCCCCTTGATCAGGATTCCCATGGTCTGGTCTGTGATCCGTGTGACCCCCATGGTCGCCCGGTCGATCCGGTATGCCTTGCCCTGCACCTTGCCCCACAGGTAGCCGTTGTGGAACTCGATGTAGGTGTCCAGCCAGACCTGCGTCTGGGTCGCCCAGGGGTAGGTCTGGTGCTTGGCGGTCCGGAGCGTCTGGCCGGTGGCGGGGTCGATCACGTAGAGCGCGTCGGGGGTGAGCCCCCACAGCTTGCCCTCGTCGTCGAAGGTGATCGAGCCGAGTGCCAGGTCGCCCTCGACGGGGGCGGTCACCCACTTCACCGTGTCGGTGGCGATGTCGTAGGCGAAGACCTTGGCCGCGGTGTCCAGCGGGTAGCCGACCCCGCCGAAGGTCGTGGTGGCGCCGTACAGGATGCCGTCGCGGTAGGCCAGGCCGAGGATGCTGTGGTTGGGGATGATGTTGCGCCTGATCCTGGTCTCGCCGGTCTCGGGGTTGAGCAGGCCGAGGGCCCCGCCGACGGTGCCCGACTTGGGTACGGTGCCGAACGCCAGCCAGTCGCCGGCCGAGGCCATCGCGAACGGCCTGTCCTGCTCCTGATCGCCTAGGGAGAGCAGGAGCTCGGGGGCGGTGCCGTTCCAGGCGTAGATGCGGGCGCCGGGGTAGACGCCGAGGTACAGCTTCCCCTTGTGGGTGACCATGCCCTCGCTCTGGCCGACGTTGGGCCAGAACTTCTTCTCCCCGGTAGCAGGGTCGAAGGAGGCCAGGCCGCCGGTGAAGAAGCCGCCGCCGTAGATATGGCCCTCGGGGCCGACGGCCATCGACCTGATGCTGACACGCTGGCCCGTCACCGTGCTCTCGAAGAGCTTGCCGGTGCCTGTCTTGCGGTTGTAGTGCCACATGCGGCCGGCGCCGGTCGTGCCCACGAGGGTGTGGCCGAGCCAGCCGAGCGGCCGGATGGCGCCGTCGCCGAAGTCGTTGTAGCCGAGGGCCTTGGTCTTGCCCGACTTGAGGTCGAGGAGGGCGAGCTCGCTGTCCTGGACGAGGTAGACCTTGTCGCCCAGCGCGCCGCCGCCGAGGGTGAGGCTGTCGACGTCCTCGACCACGTGCTGCCACTTGTTACCGGCCAGGTCGTAGATGCCCATCGGGTTGGTGCCGGAGGAGGTGGAGTAGCGGACGAGCAGGTAGCGTCCCACCACGTCCACGTCGTAGGACCAGCCGGTGGCCTGGAACGGCGGCTCGATGATCCGCTGGAGCTCGCCACCGGGCGACAGAACGGCGACCTTCATGCTCGCCGAGCCCATGCCCGCGTAGATGGTGCCGTCCTGGCCGATGGCCAGGTCGCGGATGAACTGCTCGCCGGGGACGGGACTGCCGAGGTCCTGGACCTGGCCGGTCGCGACGTCGTAACGGAAGAGCTTTCCGTTGGGGGAGGTGCCGCCGTAGACCGCGTTCCCGGCGGCGGCCACCGTCCAGACGAACGTCTCGGTGGAGATGGGGATGCCCAGCTCGGTGACCTTGTCGTCGGCCGGGGTGTAGCGGAACAGGCGGCCCATCGCGCCCGCGGTGGCGTTGTAGCTGCCGACGTAGACGCTGTGGTCGGGGGCCACGGTGACGGCCCAGGAGCCGAGCGCGAAGGGGAGGGGGTGCTCGGCGATCAGAGACGCGTCGCGGGCGTTCCTGATGCCGAGGATGGCGGGCCCGGAGGCGCTGGAGGTGACCGAGTAGACGCGGTCACCGTCGAGCGCCGTGCCGGCGGTGGTGGCGCCGGTGAGCGGCAGGGGGTCGAGGTTCTGGAAGCCGCACCCGGTCGGCGGCGCGGCGGCTTCGGCCGGGACCGGCGTCAGCAATAACAGTGCGGCGACGATGGCCGCGATCCGTGCCCGCACGGGCACCTCCTGAAGGAGTTCCGATATAACGGTCACGACCGTAATTCCCGAGTAGGGTGCCGGTCAACGGTTCTCCAACGCGCCTCTGCCGACTTCGCCGTACAGAAGGAAGCAGCGCTGCCCACGGCAGGTTGGCGGCGTGGACCTGGGCGCGGCAGTACGGGGAGTGGCGGAGCAGCTGCAGGGGGCAGGATCGGCACACGGGTTCTCGGCTGGTGGCGCCCCAGGTGAGAGAGGCCGGTGGCGGCGTGTTCGGTGCGGGCTGGGCCGGGAGGGCGGTCGCTTCGCTTCGGGTGAGGAGCCGGGCTTCGCAGAGCAGGTCGAAGCGGTCGTTGCTCGCATCCGACATACCAGCGACATACCGCCGCTCCCTATCGTGATCTTCATGATCCATACCAGTGATGGAGCATCGGGTGCGTCGGCTGGACAACACGAAAAGGGAACCGTACCTGGTCGCAGGAGGTTTCTGTACTGCGGAGCCGCCGCATTGGCGGCTGCTGGGGTGGCGGGAGCTTTCCTGTGGAGGCAAGAACCGCCGGCACGGATCAAGGGGAAGCTGCTGCGCACGCTGAAAGATCATGCCTGGTTCGGCCGGACGTGGTTCACCCCGGACGGCACAACCCTTGTTACCAGCTCCTACCAGAGGAAGAAGGTCGCCTTCTGGGACCTGGCCACGGGCGAATGCCTGCGCACGCTCGAGCCGAGGAACGCCGGCGCCATGTCCGCCAACCAGGACGGCACCCGGCTGGTCGTGGCGGGCGACGGTCACGCCACCCTGTGGGATCCCCGCACCGGCCACCTCCTCAAGGAGATGCGTCCGGGCTTCCTGTTGTCCGAGGCGGTGCTATTCAGCCCCGATGACTCGGTCATCGCCATCGCGGGTTCGCAACCCGAGATCTACCTGTGGAGCTCGGACGGCGAGCGCATCGCCCGGTTGGAAGGGCACTCTGCCAGGGTCTGGCAGGTGGCGTTCAGTCCCGACTCGACCCTGCTCGCCAGTTGCGGCCCGGACGGGTCGGTCAGGCTCTGGGACGCGAAAACCGGGAAACCGGGACAGGTCCTGACCGACGAGCGTGAGACGATCAGCGATGTTGCCTTCAGCCCGGACGGCAGGTGGCTGGCGTCCGCCGACATGGGCAGCATCGTCCGAGTGTGGGACGTGGCCACCGGCGAACAGCTCCACACCCTGGACGGCAAAACAAGCCGCCTTGCCTTCCGGCCCACCGGAAGGCCGCTGCTGGCGACCTCCATCCGCTCCGGCGGCCCGCTCCGGCTCTGGGGCCACGACCGCGTGTGGTCAGCCACGACCATGCTGGAGAAGTCCCAGAGCGAGGCCATGGCCTTCAGCCCGGACGGCTCCTTCCTCGCCACCGGTGTCGGCGTCAAGGGTGACCTTGCGTTGTGGGACGGCACGACCGGTGCGGAGCTGGCTGTCCTCACCGGGCACACCCGCCCCGTGACCGACGTCGCGTTCAACGCCGATGCCACCATGCTTGCAACGGTGTCCGCCGACGAAACGGTGAAGGTGTGGTCCATCGCGAGATGAGGAACTGGATGGCCGTAGAAGAGGGGACGGTGGAGGCCGCCTGGAACCGCAATCGCGCGGCGATCAAGTCAGCTCGTCGGGGGACAGAAGTGACCTGCGGGTGCCTCGCTGCGAAGGATTTCCGCTGTGACGGTGATGATCGCCCGGTTGGTCCGCTCTTCGAGGCGGTGTTTCGGCGGCGATGACTCTTTGGACCCCAAATCGCAGCCCGGAACGCCCAGCCATCCCAGTTCGAGCTGTTCCAGATCGTTCAATGCAGGTCAGAGGGCATGCGCGGTCCATCCTGCACGGCTCTGAACGCCCCTGTATTGCAACCCGAACGGCAACCTCGGCGCCCTTGGCAGCTCAGCCGGGACGCCACGGCTATCGTGCACGAACGGACGAGAAGTCAGACCGAGGAGTGAACCAGTGAGCAGGAAGCTGGCGACCGATCCGACGGCTCTCCGAAGCGCTGTGAATGATCAGCTGGCGGGTGCGGCGGGAGCATGGGCTGGCGGGGCTACCTCTGTTGACGGGTTCCTCCGGCGGGTCGTCGCTGATCTCGACCGAATGCCGACGTTGAGCGTTCATCATGCTGAGTTCCGGCATTACGGCTCTGGATACGCGTCCTACGCCGATGTCTTCATCACCAAGCGCGACGGATCGATGCGCCGCTCCGAGAACGGCTGGACAAAGGTTGAGGGGTTGCCCCTGGCACTGTGCCGGCTCGCTCCACTGGCAGCACTCTTCAAGCCCGACGTCCACTCTTCGGGGCCAGGCGGTGCCGGGAGTCGCGGCATACCGGAGCTGTCGCTGGTCACGGATACTGCTCTACCGGGATGGGAGGAGGAGTTTCGACAGATTCGCCAGGTGCTCGATCGACACGACATCGCCCTGCTCGATTCCCGGGTCCTCGGCTTGCCGTTGGAGGCCGAGCTTCGGGTGGAAACAGTTCTCGGCAGTCCGCCGTACAGCGTGTTCGATGCCTGGTTCCGCTGGAGGGACTGAGACATCGAGTCCGTGCCATCAGCTGGGGAACTGCACCGATCACCGCCACCGCGGCACGGGTTACCAGCTCATG
This sequence comes from Nonomuraea turkmeniaca, assembly GCF_005889735.1. Lineage (GTDB taxonomy): Bacteria > Actinomycetota > Actinomycetes > Streptosporangiales > Streptosporangiaceae > Nonomuraea > Nonomuraea turkmeniaca. Next base: position 17,261 of record NZ_VCKY01000099.1, on the reverse strand, counting down.
GCCACTGTCGGGTCGGTCGTGAGTGACCGTGGTTGACCCCTCGTCACCGGGGGTTAATGGCACGCTAATGGCATGACGATCACGCGTTGACCTCTTGCTTCGGCTCTCCTGGCCGTGGTGCGCTTCCTTTGTGAGTCACGATCGCTACCCTGGCCGGCTCTCCTTTCCCCTGCGCTTCCCGAACCGCCGTTTTCGCATCTGGAGCTACGTGCCCTCACACAGCGGGCTCGTTCTGCGGACGGAGTTCGAGCCGGATGCGCCGCACATCGAGCTGCTGTTCAAGGGCGTGCGCCAGATCAACCTTCCCGCAACGATGACGGACGGGCTCGTGGTGGACATCGAGCGCACGAACGACGACGATTCGGACGATGTGACCTTCCTTCTCGGAAACGACCACTTCTCCGGCCACGTGCTCGCTGACCACCTGTTCCTCGACCAGGAAGAGCGATCAAGGTACAGCCCGTTCTCGCTCTTCCACGGCTACCTGCGAAGTGATTTCGAGCGTTGACGACACACACGCCGCCCGCCTGATCATCGGCAACGTCTGCCGTCGTCCCGCCCGAAGGGGAAGCGGGCCAGGGGCACGGGTGCCAAACCGAGGCCCTGGTCTGCTCGGCTTGTCCCGCGTCGATGGTGGGCGAGATGATCAGGCATTCACACCAGCCACTTTGTGGCCTCGTGCGCCGCCACCTGACGGCCGGCATCGAACGTATCTGCGCCGACCTGTGGCACCGGGAGCTCTACGGCGCCAACGCGTCGTGAACGTGTGGTCAGTCGGCCAGCGCGAAGTCGGCTCATTGAAATGGGCCTCGTACTCAGCGAGGACGGTGCGCAGGTGCGCGGCGTTGATGACGAGGATCCGGTCGAGGATCTCGCGGCGTAGCTGCCCACCCAGCGCTCCGTGATCGCGTTCTTCCGGGAGCCTGTGGAGCAGTGAGCACCACGCGGATGCCTTCCGTTTGAACACCTCATCGAACAGAGCGGTGAATCTGCTGTCCCGGTCTCTGATCAAGAATCGGAAGTCGCCGGTTCGATCGCCCAGGCTGAGCATGAGGTTGCGGCCTGCTGGGCAACCCCGAGCTCCTCTTCAGGATCGGGTGTCGATTCCACGGTGACGATCTGTTCGGTGAGCCTGGCCCGCTCAGCGGCGAAGACCGCGAGGTGCGAGGCGAGGGATTCGGCCGGTCCGGAGCGGACCAGGGCGCGCCTCGCGATCGACCGCCTCGCCGAGCACCAGGTCGCCAAGGGCGCGACCTGGACATGCGGCGGCCCGACTCCCTCGCTGATCTTCCCCTGATCGTTGTCTGGCGTATTCGATCAACAGCGCGTGACGCTGAGTTGGTCGAGCAGCAGCGTCAGGCGGGCCTCGCGGCCTGAGGCGGGGAGTCGGCCGCCGCGGGACAGGACGATCAGTCCGTGCAGGGCGCTCCAGGCGACCTCCGTCAGGATCGCCGGGTCGCGGCCGTCGGCGAACTGCGCGACTCCGGACAAAAGCGCCTGGAAGCCGTCCCGGAGCGGTTCCGGGGTGTCGTCCTGGCCGAACGGCAGGTCCACGGCCATCGTGAACATGGCGTCGTACAGCGCGGGGTTCTCCTCGGCGAACGCCATGTAGGCCCTGGCCAGCCCCTCCAGCGCGGCCCGCGGTTCGCCCGTCCGGGTCGCGGCGCGCAGGCGTACGGCCAGTTCCGTGAAGCCCTCCAGCGCCACCGCCGCGACGATGGCGTCCTTGCCGGCGAAGTGGCTGTACAGGACCGGCTGGCTGTACTCGATCTCGTCGGCCAGGCGGCGAGTGGTCACGGCGTCCCAGCCCTCGGACTCCGCCAGCTTGCGGGCGGTCTTGACGATCAGGTCGTGGCGCTGGGCGCGTTCGCGTTCTCTGCGCTGTTGTGTGGACACCCTCCACATTCTAGCGCCGCTATACAGACGAGCGGCGTTAGGCTAGCGTCGCTAATACTTATAGCAACGATCGAAGGAGACGGCATGGTCACCATCGCCACCTGGCTCGCCGGGCTGATCGCCATCGGGATCATCCTCATCGGCATCCGCTTCCTGCTGCAGCCGGTCGCGTCGGCGGAGGGCTACGGGGTTCCCGTGTCCATGAACGCGTACCTGACCGTCAAGGGCGTACGGGACATCACAGCCGGGCTCGTCGTGCTCCCGGCACTCGTGACGGGAAACCAGCACATGCTCGGCTGGCTGATTCTCGCCAGTGTGTTCGCCCCGCTGGGCGACATGGTCGTCGTGCTCAGAAACGGGGGTCCGCGGGCGGTGGCGTTCGGCGTCCACGGCCTCACCGCCGCGGTGATGGTGGTGGTCGCGGCCATTCTCATCCTGGTGTGAGGCGTGTACTGCACCGGCCATAACCAACCCGGGTCGGCCTCCCTGCGGCCGCCGGCGTCACAGCGTCCACCGCCGGGCCCGCCTGCCAAACGCGGCCGGGCCCGCGCTCGGCGGGAGTGCGCACCTCCAACTCGGTACGCAACTGCGGCACCCGCATGAAGCGCGGCGTGTGGTACTTGGGCGCGACCTTGCCGCCCCGTGTCCGGCAGGTGCTCCCCGCGGGCGCCTCACACATCGGGCAGTCGACCGTTCGACGGCAGCGGCCGGATCCACGAGCTCGGTCACATCTCAAAACCGGTTCAGGGCAGGGCCCGAACCGCGCTACTCGTCGGCGTAGGGCTTGAAGAGCACGTCGCGTTCCATCCACGACTCGTTGAGCAGCTCACTGTGCACCTCGCCCTGGACGATTCCCAGGAGAAGGTCGGTGGTGAGCAGGTCGTACCTCTCCCACACGTCGCCGTTCCGGTCCGAGACCCGGATCGGGTACGAATCGGCCGCCGCCTCGGATGAGACCTGCCAATAGAGCGTGACCCGCGTGCCGGTCGAGGCCCAGGGCAGCAGCCTGGAATCAGGGTCGAGATCGTCGGGCGGTCCCACGACCTCGTCCTCGAACAGGTCCTGGAGCTGTTCGAACTCCAGCCCCGACCGCTCGAGATCGACGTGCTTGAGACCGGGGCCGGGCGCCGGAACGTGGAGCCTCAAGTAGTCCAGCCAGAGTCCGCCACCTCCTGCGTCGAGAAGCTTGCGGTAGTCCTGCGGCACGGGCGCCCCGAGCCGGCGCTCGACCTGTTCCCAGTCGAACGGGCCGGCCAGCGGTGCGAGACGTGCCGTTTCGATCAGCTGCTGAGCACTGGTAGTCATGCGGGTGCATTCCTCGGGATTGCTGGTCCAGGTCCGATCTGTCCGAACCGGATCCCGCCCGCGCCCGGCCAGGGAGGGCGCCGCTGGTGTACCTGGCCGTCGACGCCCTCGCCGAGCCCTGACGCAGGCGCCGGGCGCCTCAGTGGTCCTTCTGGGCGAAGAGTCGATACGAGCGTTCAAGGGCATCGCCCCAACCGTCATTCGTGAGCTCTATCGTCGGTTGGAAAGCTTCCGCTCCATCTCAAGCAGGAGCTCTTGAGCCTCCTCAAGAGTGCTTCGGCCAGGCTGACGGGACTGCGGATGGGCGATCCAGTCGCGGACACTCTTCGCAAAGGCCACCTGGAAGCGCTCCATTCCACTTGAGCCGGCCAGCCAGGCGACACTGTCATGACGAGACTGAGGCCGCCGCCGCATGACACGTTCCCACATTCGGAGGATCTCCCCCTCCAAGCGCGAGGTATCGGAGAGTTCATCCTGGAGCGCAGCACGCTGAGCTTCGCTGAAGGCTTTGGCTGCCTGCCCCTCGGCGCGCAGCACATCAGGAGGCACTCGCTCTGCAGGGGCATCCGGCGGCCTGGGCCTTCTGGCTCGGGGAGTTGCGTCGGCTTGAGGCTTCGGGTCAGATACCGGCACCGCTGGCCTTGACTTGACCAACCTGGCCGACTCTTCCCTAAGTGCGGCCGCCATCTCTGCATCAAGCATGGACGACAAACCAGCAGACACTCCTATGTTGACCAGCGCGTCCCAGATGAGAGCAGTGCACTCAGGGTCAAACTTGTGGGGCCCAATGTCCAACTCTCGGGCGACTTCGCTTACCCGAATTTTTCCGTTCACGATCCTCCCTCGGCTGCGGAGGCCGACGCGGCTATTGCTGTGGTTTATCACAATCGCGTCAGCTGAGACCTCCCGGGGTTTCACTACTTGATCAGGCGATCCCCGAACTCGCGGTCACGCTGTGACCAGGCGCCTGTCGGCGGAGGATGAAAAGGGTCATTGCGGGGATCGGGATTTCCTTTACGCCGCGTCCACCTCGCTCGTGGCGCTCGTCCGCATCCCGTCCGGCGAGGGTACGCCGGCCTCTGCCACGGGCGCCCCGGCCCCTTTCGTCTGGGCTGCCTGTGCCCGCTCCTTCTCCACATCGACGATGAAGAGGTCCTCGCCCACGTCCGCATGGACAGGTTGTGGGTGTCGGTCCTGCAGAAGGTGTTCACTCGCATCGACGAGAAGAACCAGGCGATCCTGAAAGCGCGCGAGTCGGACGACCTAGCAGTGCGTGCCTTGGTGCGGGGCAAGAAGGTCACCGGACCGGCGACAAAGCAGCGGGTCCGGGGTGACGCTGGAGCACCGTGCTGAGGTTCCGGCGGCCCTGCGGAGTTCGGGGGAGAGGTAAATCCCCTGGTCAAAGGGTCGATGAGTGGTAGGGCGCCCGGGGCTCGAACCCGGAACCTACGGATATGCCGACGAGAATCCGGAGTGCTCACGGGTACTCCGGGTTCTTGCTGTTTAGCCAGGCCAACGGCGATATGGAGTCCTCTCATATTTCGTCTTCGTCCGTCTTGATCAGTGCTGTTCCGCCCTTTTCTGTTGACGAAATGTTGACTCCGAACGGCGCGTCACCGCAGATCGGCAGCGTTCTAAGCGTCTAGGTGTGAGCAAGGGCCGTTGTCTGCAAAGTCGCACGCGCGATGCCCGGAGCCGGTCTTTGCTGAAGCCCTTGACGGACCCCCGGCCACCGTTCAAGCTCGCGTGTGCAAGTTCATGCAAACTCACAACGGCGGAGGTAGTCATGGCCTACGGTTCATCGGTCTCGACGACACCAGCGGCGGCAACAACTGCCCGATGGTGTGGAAGGACGACGCCGACGGCTCCATCGTGCTGCAAGGCTGGGAGGTCACCGATCCCGCCGAACTCGCGCAGCTACGGGAGCGGAGCCCTCTACCGGACAGCGAGAAGGTCATCCGCCTCCCCAAGCGGATGATCCCGTACCTTCTAGAGGCTTGCGCCGAATGAGCGTACCCACGTTCTCGGAGATGCTGGCCAGCGCCGCGCGTGAGGCGATTCATCTGGAGATGCGGGACACCTACACGCCCGACGATCCGTGCTACATCGAGTGGCAGAAGACTGGGATCGCCGACGTGGACGCCTACTGGCACGAGTGGCGCGAGGAGGTAACCAGGGCGGTGGGCCGTGGGGTGGCCATACGACGAGCGAGGATCGTGTCTGAGCCGGTGACCGATTTCATTCGGTACGAGTACGAGCTCACGTCGCCGCTCAACATCGCGGCCGGAGAACAGGTCCGATGGTTGCCTAGGAGTCGAGCGTCTGATCTCGCCTTGCCGGGCAACAACTTCTGGGTGCTCGACGAGCACCTTGTCAGGTTCGGGTTCTTCGGTGGCAACGGTGAGGACGTTGGCGAGGAACTGACCCGCGATCCGGCCCAGATCAAGCTGTGTACGGCGGCATTCGAGGCCGTGTGGCAACGAGGGATCGACCACTCGGAGTACAGGCCCGAATAAGCAGAATAGGGACCATGCCCAGCTCGCCGTATTCGTCCGCCCGACAGGTCCGCCTAGCCATCGCTGAACGACTTCGCGAGATCATGCGTGATGCCGGTTACAACGGGCGCTCGCTGGCAGAGGCGGCGGACTGGCATGAGTCCAAGTCTTCTCGGCTTCTGCACGCCAAGACGTTGCCCTCCAATGAGGATCTTCGGACTTGGTGTCAGGTCTGCGGCGCATTGGATCAGGTGGACGATCTGATCTCGATGTCGAGAACAGCAGAATCCATGTATGTGGAGTGGAAGCGGCTCCACCGCACTGGGCTCAAGCAGCTCCAGGAGTCGAAGGTCCCCCTGTACGAGACCACGCGTCTGCATCGGGTGTACTGCTCACAGCTCGTACCTGGCTTCCTGCAGACGCCTGAGTACGCTTGGGCGTTGTTGAAGATGTTCGGCAACTTCCATAACGCTCCGGATGACCTGGAAGCCGCTGTTGCCGCCCGGATAGCGCGCAATGCACTTCTCCGCAGGCCCGGATACCGTTTCAAATTCCTGCTAGAGGAGCAGGTACTGCGGCACCAGATCGGCGATCCGTCCGTGATGCGTGCCCAGCTTGACCATCTCCTAGCCGTGGCCAAGCTGCCCTCAACCTCGATCGGTATCATCCCGGTCACCACGCCGCGTCGGCTCTGGGCGCTTGAGGCGTTCAACATCTTTGACGACAACCTCATACAGGTCGAGTTGTTGACCGCCACAGTGAACGTGACGCAGCCGAGCGAGATCGCGCTCTACATCAAAGGCTTCGCGGATATGGCGGCCATGGCCGTGGTCGGCGCTCCCGCCAAGCGCCTCATCCACGCCGCCAAGCAGGACTTTCTATAACCATGCAAACTCGTGCAAGGTTGTTGAGTGCCTGATTCGTCGGCTTCTACCGTCGAGGCATGGCTCTCACACACACGACACCATCGGCTGACGACCTGCTAGGCCAGCCGATAGCGGAGGAGGACGCAGCAGCCCAGAATGCGGCCTTGGATCGGGTTCTTGAGCATCTGACAACCGCAGGCATCAACGCGCAATTGATCAAGCGGTTGGTGATCGAGTGCGACACCAAACCTGAACCGTCTGCCAAGACGCTTTGGCATCCGCCACAGCTCGTTATCTACGCCGACGCCGGTTGGAAGGTCGCCACGGTTACCATCGGCCCCCGCTCAGGTAGCTACATGGTCGAGCTGCCGGGCGGCGACGACCAGGGCGAGGTGCCGGCCACCCGAACCGAGGTCGTACCGGCGTCCCTGCCGTCTCGTGTCGCCATCTTGGTAGCGCATAACGCCGGAGTTGCCGCATGACCACCGCAATGCCGGAGGGACGCCATGGCTCGGCGATTGGCGCTTAGCCACGAGCAACAGAGCCAGGCGAACGATAGGCCCCCGGAAGTCGGCTCCGGCACGAGCGGCTACACGACTGTCCCGTACACCATCGCCTACGCCAACGAACTGGGAGAAGATCCGATCTACTTCGAGTGGCACAACCACGAGTACCGGCTGACCTACGGCAAGCCCCACCATCGTGATTGGATGCACGGCGTCCTCCTTGGCCGAGTGAAGGACCTGCACGACAAGCCGGATCGGCGCGGCCCGGAGCGGATGCGGAAGTTGAACAGGCGGCGTCAATGGCGCTGCATGGACAAGCTGCTGTGCCAGGTGTGCGGCAGCCCGGCTGCCGACCTGGAGACGGGGCGGATCCCGTGGGCGCTGACGAGCACGGTGTTCGACGCACCGGCCCTGACAGCGGCCGGACGAACGCCCCGCCAACGTGCTGGAGCTGCATTCCGAAAGCACTGGAGGAATGCCCCATGCTCCGCGAAGACTTCAACATTCACACCGTGGCCGGGCGGACTAGCGCGGGCGTGCTGGCGGACCTGTACGCACCGGGGATCGATCCCATTGTGCCCGTCTTGACGAACCACAACGTGTTCGTCGCCTGGGACGCCATTCGGTACCACGCGTCCGCTCTGGCCACCTCCCACGTGGTCGAGCTGCACGGGATGAAGCGGCTGTAGTGACCACCTGCCCGTGTCCCGATGCCAGACCTGACGACTGGTCGGATCCTTCCCTGCCCGGCTGACACCGGCTGGTCGTTTCCTTCCCTGGCGCTGCCGTTCCGGATGACGGCTTAGCCGCCGATGCCAGGGAAGCGGCCCCCGTCGACCATAGTAAGGACAGGGCCGAGTCTTGTGTTGACGGGACGTCAATGAAGGCGGTCCATACACGTTCGGGCACCCTCCACGTCAAGCCGCGAGAACGCGCGGCGCCGACGGTGATACCCACAAAGGGCTCCCGCCAGGAACGCGTCGTCCCTGGCTGGGCTCATGAGGGCTTGGCGCTTCGCAGCGCCTGTACCAGCTCTTCCTTGCCCATGCGGGACCGTCCGGGAATGTCGGCCTTCTGCGCTTGCTCGTACAGCTCGGCCTTTGTGGGCCCGTGGGCGGGCCGGCCTTTGGGGGTGAGCGCGTCCAGTTCCTCCGCGCGGCGCTTCTTGAACGCCTTGCCCAGGTCCTGCAACCTCTTCGTGCTGACGGACTCCGCCATGGCGGGCAGGATCCTTTTCTCCTCTTCCCGGACGTGGTGGTTGACCGATTTGATGAGCTTGTTCAGCGCGCGGTCGAACTCCTTGGTGCCCGGCTCTGCGCGGACGAGCGCGTCAAGCAGGATCTCGGCCTCCTTGTGCTCCTCGAGGCTGTGGTGGGCGTCGATGTCGGGATAGACCTCGTCCTCCTCGGCGCGCGCGTGCGCGATCAGCAGGGCGTGCAGTTCTACTACGGTGGCGTGCTGGTCGCCTTCCTTCTTGTTGAGCCGTTCGAAGAGGCCCTCCACGGTTCGGTGGTCCTTGGTGATCAGCGTGATGACGTCGGTATCCATGGGTGGCGGCTACCCACCGGACCAGCGGGCATTCGTGCCGGGCCACCGGCGCTGGCCGAGCCCACAGTGTCCTGTCGTGCCACGGGTTCGTTGCGATGACGTCGATCATGTTGCCCGGGGGACATGGCGGTGCATGGCGCATCCGCCGAGGTGCTCGGGTGGTCCTCACCGCCGGCCGTACCCGCATCCCGGCGGCACCACCGTTCCACCCGCCGAACACAGTTGCCGGCTACCCCATTCACCTCGCCGCCAGGGACCTACCAGCATCAGACAACGGCAGATTCGCTCCAGCCGCGATTCACTGTCGGGCCTTAGGGCAGGACAATTTCCGCACGGGGTTCGACACACCGATGAGTCCTCAGTCTTGGACAGGGGGTTCCGGCCAGACGACCCTGGCCGCTGAGGCGGCATGGCGGGGGCGACAAGATGGCGGGCAGCTCTGACTGCTTCCCGCTCATCCTGACGCTCACGCCGGCGTGGCGGAACAGACACATCAGGAGGCACCATGGCCACGCAGCCGAAGGGCCCAGACGGCCGGCAGCGTGATGGAAGCGACAAGGCTGGTGATGAACCTCAGACTCCGGAGGACGAGAACACGCCAGGGCGTCCCGCCGGTATCCCGCCTAATGTCACGCCGGACGGCAACCCGGGCGAGGACGAGGAGGACGATGTTTTCGAGCAGCGCAAAGCACTGAACCGCGGCGACCGGGCACCCCGACTCCTCCGTTCCCGCCCGCGTCCTGGAGCGGCTGACCGGCATGAGTGAGCGTCCCAGGTGGTGAGTCTGGGCATGCACCTCGGGCAGGGAGCTTTGGTAGGAGTGCTGCGCTCGATCATGGCGCGTGCGGGGCTGCGGGGTGGATGGTCCTGGTGTTCACCGTGGTCCGCGGTCCCGGCCCCGGTCAGCGCCACGCCACGCCACCAGGGAACACGGACGCCGATCCGACATCGGCCCCCTGCCTCACGAAGAAGCGTTGAGCCGCTGATCCCTCCGGCACTCGGTCACCAGGTCCACATCCCCACCCGCACGGGTACTCCGGGAGAGGCGTGCAGGATGGGAGACCCCTCCGGGGCGGTCAGTCCCGCGGCCTGGACGAGGTCCTGCTCCAGGCTGATCAGGCGGACCCGGTGCAACGGCCACGCAGGGTGTTCCACCTCCGCGGCGGCCAGCCGGCCGGCTACGAGGGTGAACAGCCGGTAGCGGGCGGTCAGGAAGTGCGCCAGCTCGTCGCGTTCGCTCTCCGCCAGGGGCGCGCCTGTCTCCACCTCCGCGTCGCACCGCGCGCCGTACGGTCCCGGCCAGCGTCGCCGGCAGCGGTACGCGGTCCGACCGTCCTCGGCATCCACCGACATGTCCGACCAGTAGTAGGGCAGCCAATAGCCGCCACGGCCGCCGAGGGCGGCGGGCAGCAGACCGGCGTCCAAGGAAAGGAACCAGATCCCGCTGCGGTCACGCTCGTCGCGGACGTACGTGCGCAGGTTGGTCTCGGGGAATTGGGACAGCCACGGCAGCGCAGGCGTGCCGGGGACCCGTACCCCTTGCATGAGAAAGGGCGTGAGTCCCACCCACGCCGCTCCGTCGAAGGTCTCGACCGTCAGGCGGTCCGGCAGCAGTGCCTGAACGCTCGCGGCCGGATAGCGCCAGTGGATGAAGGTCATCTCCGACCACTGGTGATACATCACCGGCAAGGTGACGCGGGGCGACGGTGGCGCTTGCATCCCGCACCTCTGCCCAGCAGCGGCACCGGCATTCACATGCATGACGCCCGTTCGGTCTCGGGTTGGCACCCCGCCGGGACGTGCTGGTGCCATGGCCATCCTCATCAGAGCTCATCCCCGCCGACACCCAAGATCTTCACTGGCTGTCGGTCTCTGCCATGCTGAGAAGATCCTCCCAGGTCAGGAGGTGTGACGATGTGCATGTCGACGGGCGGGATCGAGATCTGCGGCCGCAGATACCGCATACAAGCCGCGCCAGACAGCGATCAGCTCATCGACGCGGTTGAGGTCGTTCGCGCGCCGGTCACGAAGCACAGATGCCGCCTGGCGGCCTCCGTGGTCGTCTTGTAAGGCATGCTCGCCATCGAGGACTTCATCCGGCTGATCGACCGTCTCTACGACGACGCTGACGCGCTGGATGCGCGGGCGTGCTGGCGGCGGTGATCGATCTTGCCCAGTGGGCACACGCCGCGCTGTCCCGTTGAGCAGAGGATTCTGGGCGCGCCGCGAGAAGATGCGCATACCCTGCCGTTCTGCCGGCTGAGGCCTCACGATTTCTTTTCTTCGTGCGGACCTGCGGTCGTTTGGCTGATCACCTACGCGATCTGTCTGGGCTGCAGTCCGATGCCGCCGTCATCGGTCATAGGTGGGGCCGGGTTGCCGTGACCCGCCTCGTGACCGCCTGCGCCGCGGTCACGTCGTCAAGCGCCTGCGGCGCGGGGAATTCATCAGGTCCACACGCCGCCTGCCGAAGACGTCGAGGCGCGTCTGCGGAGCAGGTCACTACGAGTGGAGCATGGCCGCTACCGGCAGTTGGTACGGCTGTTGCGCCCGCCCGCCGACATCGATGCGGCTCAGATGCCCGGGCTGAACGACGTGGAGAGGTGATCTGCCTCGTCTCTGGGCGACGGCAGGCTCGGCGATCAGGTGCACATTTTCAGCGGTGAAGGGACGGCGCCGGCGGTTGCTTGATCGCGGGATGGGGGCGCGGCCAGGAGGAAGCCGCTGGCTGGGCGGGTGGGAACGCGTCGTAGCGAGATGGTCAGGTCCTGGTGGGGGACGTCGTAGTCCAATCGGGCGAGCCGCACCGCCAACGCCTGCAGCAGCGTGGCCGTGATGTCCTCTCCTGGGCAGCGGTGGCCGGTGTTGGGGTCGCCGCCACCCTGGGGGATCAGCTCGAAGGCGTCGATCTCGCGGCCGACGAACCGCTTGGGGTCGAAGGTGTAGGGCTCTTCCCACAGCTCGGGGTCGTGATGTTGTCCGTAGACGTCGAGCAGCACCAGACAGCCCGCGAAAATGTGCTCCCCAGCCCAGGACAGGTCGCGGACCGCCTTGCCGGCAACGAACGGCGCGAACGGATAGAAACGACGAATCTCGTGCGCGAACGCCTCGGCGTAGGCCGCCTCGCCCTCGCGGAGCGCGTCGCGATGGTGGGGCCAGCGGTGCAAAGCGTGGGCGGCGAACGCCACGTACCAGCACACAGCCACGGTCGGGCGGATGACGTTGAGCAATTCGACCGCAGCCGCGCGAGAATCCAGCTGCTTGCCGTCGGCGTCGCGGTGACCGATGATCACGTCGAGCACCGAGCCCGCCGCCGCGGTTGTGGTGCCGTCCCGCACCTGCCGCACGAGGTGGGTCAGCCAGGCCTCGCGTCGGATGCGGGCCAGCCGGGCCCGCCAATGCCGGGGCCCGGCACTGCCGAACCCGTCCACCATGGCTGTGAGGTCCGATGCCAGGGCGGGCACGTCGGCGTCGTCCAGCGGGATGCCGGCCCACCGGCACACGCCTCGGGTCAGGACCTTGGCCACCTCGTCGAAGAGCACGACCTGCCGCCCGTCGGCCCAGGCGTCGACCGCCTCGTCCCAGGCTGCGGTGGTCTGGGCGACCAGAGAGTCGACACCCTCGCCGGTCAGCAGCGACAGGAACATCGCCTTGCGTACGCGGTGGTCGATGCCGTCCAGGGCGTGCACTGCTCCGTGCCCGACCAAGGTGCTCTTGACGGGCTCGGGCACCGCCGTGTGCCGGCGGACGTGGTCTTCGTCGTAGAAGAAGCGGGCCGCCTCCGGCCCGCACAGCACCACCGCTCGCCGGCCCATGAGCCGTGTGTGCGCCACCCCGCCGGAGGCGCGCCGCCGCAGGGCGGGCAGCCAACCGTAGCCTTCGAGCAGCAGGAAAAGCGTGTCATCCAGCACCAGCATGAGGTCCGACCCTGCCCTGGGGTTCACGGGCGAAACCGCCGCCCTCCGTCCGTACCGGATCTGGTGGCCTCACCGGTGCGTTTCCCGGTGACTGGGTGACGAGCAGACCGGGTTGTCGTTCGACCGACGGGGATCGCTTCCCAAGGTGGACGCCGACATCTGCACTCAGCGGGTGGCAGGTCCGCCGGACAGTGAGCTGGGGGCATTGACGTGCGCGCCTTCGTCCACGCCGACGCCGAGGCGATCCACCAGTTCACCGCCCAGCCAGCCGGTCACCGCGCCCAGGAGCACCCCGGCGAAGCTCAAGATCAGCGCCGGGATGGTGGGAACCCAGTCGGTGGCGGTCCGCAGCAGCCAGCTGGCGGCGAAGAGCAACAGGACAACTACATTGCCGATCCCGTGGAGAGTGCCGATTCGTTTGGCCCTGCTCCGTGCTGGAATGGCCACCCAGTCGATGAGGCCGAACACGCCCGCGACGAGGCCGCCGATGATCCCGGCCGCGATGGCATAGGCGGCGGCTACCGGAAAGCCGGATCCGCCCGTGATCAGGTGGAGGATGTCGAAGATCGCCGCTGTGACCAGCAGTCCTAGCGGAAAGACGATGAGCATCGGGTGCACCGGGTGTCCCAATGCCTTGGCCTTGCTGTCCATGACGCTCCTTGGTAGGGCGGACAGGCATGCAAGCAGCTACCCGGGGACGATCCCGTCACTCCTTCGCAGGCCGGGTGCCACCCCCGGCAGCCAAAATTCATGCCATGAGACTTGTGGCGGCTGAACAGAGCTGCAGCGGGTCCCTGGCTCGCGTTCGTCCGTGTCCACAATGCATGACTTAGGAGTATTTGATGACTATTGGGGTTATTTGCTACCCCGGTCCGGGCAAGCGCTTCAGGGCGAACGACAAAGCGTCGCCCCTGGCCTCATCTCCCGGAAGGAAGGTCGCCACTGCTCCTCACACGATCACAGAGTTTCGCCAACCGAGGAGTCACCGTGCTTACGCTGACCGCAGACGCGGTCGCCGCAATCCGCGACCTGACGTCGCAGCCGGAAACGCCGCCGGACACCGGGCTACGCATTGCATCGTCGTCAGGCGACGGTCCCGCCGCATCCCTTGAACTGTCGATCTCGGGTGGGCCGCACCCCGACGATCAAGTGCTCGAAGCAGAGGGCGCTCGGGTGTACCTGGAACCGGCCGCCGCCTCAATCCTGGAAGACAAGACCCTGGACGCAGAGATCGCTGAGGAAGACAGGCCTATCTTCCGGATAGTTCGTCAAACCCATGATCTATAGGGAGGGCTATCTGGCGATCGGTGAGGGGGAGAGTCGGGTTCCCGATCACGTTTGACGCCTGAGCCGCCGCGCATCGGGTGAAGGGGTCAGGCAGGGAGGCGGCGGTACAGCACTCGGCTCCGTGTGCCGGCCAACAAATGCACGGCAGCGCCGAGCCGGTGCTGTCGATCTGCGCGGCCAAGGACGGGCCAGGGCGGGCGATGCTCGAGAGGTCGCCGCCGCCGGCGCTCCTGGCCCGTCCCGCGGCCTCCTGCATCACCGGAGCCACGCTGTCCGTCGGCGGCGTCTGTTGCCGTAGAACTGCGGCAGCACGATGTGCTGGCCGTGCGGTGGAAGCATGAGTGGCTTGACGGTCCGGTTCTGAGCTCCACGGCCAGCGGCGGGCAGGTCAGTCGTGTTGCTCATTGCCACCGATGCCGAGCTCGTGTGCAACGTCCTCGACGTTGTCGAAGGTCCGATCAGGCAGGGATCGTAGGGCGGACAGCACCCCCTCGGGGGCGGACTGAGACTGGGCGCGCTCCAGCAGCGTCCCGCGGTCAGCCGGGAAGGCGTGTACGCCGCTGATCCACCGAGCCAGGTCGCTCCGGCGGTCAACGTCCTGCGCGCTCATCCCCTCCGGTGAACCTGGCTCGCGCCCCGCGGCGCGTCCATCACGATCATCGTGGCCTTGATCCATGGCTTCCAGCCCCTTTCGTCACCGGCGTCCGAAGTGAATCTGCTACCCCAAATCCGGCGACGAAGCATTCTCGAGTCGTATGACAACGAGGTGGGCGTTCTCTCGGCTGATTGCACGGCGCAGTCCAGAAAGTCTGATCGTCGGCCGCAATGGGGCAGATGGTGGGATAGGTGACAAAGCCCCACTTGTTAACGGACGCCTTCGTTTCGGAAGAAGAGGAGAGGAAGCCGGGTCACCTTGATGCGCAACGTTGCTCAGGGCGTCGTCAGCGGGACTGCTGCCACTGCCGCGATGAGCTTGGTGATGGTCGCAGGACAGCGCGCCGGCCTGATGGCGGACCATCCGCCGAAGCGCATCGTGGGCGGCGCTCTCCCAGGTCACAAACACCGCCGCAAACCGGGGCGAGGGGCTCCTGCCTGGGAGCGATCGCCCATATCGGCTTCGGCTCGGCCTCCGGCGGGCTGTTCGGCATCATGACCCGAGGCCGGCACGCCCCCATCTCGTTCGGCCACGCCAGTGCATCCGTGTGCCGTACGCGGACGTCAACGCATTCCCCGTCCTGGAGCCAAGTAGGAAGCAGAATGGCCGGGCAGCGTTTGTCTGCCTGGCCATTCTGCATGGCGTTTCGCCCGCCATCTCCTGATAGGCCATCAGTTGTCCGGCCGTCCTCTGCGCCCCGATGACCGACTGCGGCGGGACGACCTTGGCTGTGCCGATGCTGTTCCGGTGGAGAGTCAGCGGTTGAGCGCCAGGCTGTGGACGGGGTGGTCGCCCTCGGTCTGCAGCCGGTACTCCTGGCCGGACTTGGCGCGGTTGTCGTCGATGACGCGCTCGGACGGCGCCTTCTCGCCGCCCATGAGCGCTTCCTGCATCTTCTCGAAGCGTTCGTGGGCCTCCTGGACGTAGCCGGTGCCGAGGGTGGTGTAGTCGATCTGGGTGGCGATCAGCTCGCGCAGGTAGGCCTTGTTCGGCTCGAAGGTGACCGGGGTGGGCAGTTCGGGCGCGCACACCTGCTCGGGGTCGCGGCCGTCGTGCTTCTTGAACAGCTCGGCGGCCAGCCGCAGATGTTCCAGCTCCATGTTGAGGTGCAACTCCCAGATGTTCTTCACCTTGGGGTCGGACTCGGTCTCCATGAAGGAGTGGTAGAGGTAGCACTCGTTGTACTCGTGGTTGAGCAGCATCTCCCACCAGCTCTCGCCCGGGTCGACGAGCGACTCGTAGTGGGTGACGTGCTCCTCCTCGATGAGCCCGATCTCCTGGTAGAGCTGCCGCGCGATGGGCTCCATGTAGGTGGGGCCGACGTTCATGTAGAAGTTCATGGTCTGCTGCTCGGCCGACATGATCGTGAGCGCGTGCAGCTTGCTGATGGGCGCGGTGTTGTTCTTGTCGTACGGCTCGCGCACGTTGTCCACCGGGTCGCGGTGGTGAAGGTATGTGGGGCGGCCCGGCATGACCTCGGTGAGCCCGTCGACGATCTTCTCGGCCTTGCGGTGCTCGATCATCTCGTACAGGTTGGCATACCGGTAGAGGTGGTCGAAGTCCTCCAGGACCCCGAACTGGTAGGCCTGTTGCAGGTAGGAGTTCGGTTCCATGCGGGCGACCCAGGCGGTCAGGTCGACGGCGACCTGCTCATAGGCGATGGTGGTCTCCAAGACGGAGGCCAGGCCGGGCAGCAGCCAGTTGACGACCTTCTGCTGCTGGGCCTCGATGTAGCGCACGCGCGCGAGCTGCTGCTTGAGCTCGGTGTCCGGGCAGTGCCGGGCCAGCTGGTGACTGAACAGGATCGACTCGACCTCGATGCCGTTCATGGTGATGATCCTGCACCGCGTGTACGGATCGGCGTGGTCCGGGTCGATGGGCGCGACGTTCAGCTCTCGCCAGTTGCGTAGCTGCTTGTCCAGCGGGATGCCCCGCTCGCGTAGTGGATTGAAGGTCATGTGCGTGCGCTCCTTCGCGTGGTCGAAGATGTCGGCGTGCCCGCCTACCCGACGCTTCCCTGCTCAATCTCTGTACGCTCCCGCTCACAACCCTGGACTCGGTAAGGATCCTTGCCGGCCTTCACGTACGCAGGCGTGGCCTGCCTTCTGCCGGGTAGGCCACGCCGCGTACTCGAAGGAGGCTTTGCCATGACCGACCAGAAGACCAGGCCGGAGACGATGGGCGAGACGGACGTCATCGACCTGCTGCTGGCCCAGCACGCAATGATCAGGGACCTGTTCGACGAGGTCGAGCAGGCGCCGGCCGACAAGCGCGGCGAGGCGTTCACGCGGCTGGTGCGGCTGCTGGCCGTGCACGAGACCGCCGAGGAGGAGATCGTCCACCCGTACGCGCGCCGCAAGATCGACGGCGGCGACGCCGTGGTCGAGGATCGGCTGGCCGAGGAGAACGAGGCCAAGGAACTACTGATGCGGATGGACGAGGCGGGTCCCGAGGCCCCCGACTTCACGCAGAACCTGGCGATGTTGCGCGCCGCCGTGGAGGCGCACGCCCGCAGCGAGGAACGCTACGAGTTCACCCAGCTGCGCGGCCACACCAGCGAGGCCGAACGCCGCAGCATGGCCACCGGGGTCAAGGCCGCCGAGGCGATGGCGCCCACGCACCCGCACCCGGGCACTGAATCGGCGACCAAGAACGTCCTGGTGGGCACGCCGGTCGCGATGATGGACCGGGTCCGCGACGTCATCCGCCAGGCCATGGGCAAGAACCCCTGACCGGCCGCGATGGCGAACCGGAGCGCGATCAGACTGCCCGGCACCATCCTGGGG
>NZ_VCKY01000098.1 GCF_005889735.1 Nonomuraea turkmeniaca | reverse complement strand
CGGCGCCAGCTGTGTATAAGAGACAGATGTTGGCGTGATCGAACCTCCGCAGGAACTCCGCCAGCTTCGGGCCGAGCGTGCTGCGGTGATAAGTAGCGGAAATGCCGAACAACAACACCGAGAGGTCTTCGAAGAGTGACCGGATTCTTGGTATGACGCACTCCGCAGAGTTTGCTAACCTTACTGAGCCGACGCGAGATGACGGTCTCGCGTGCAGGCACCAAGTCCGGGTGGCGGAATAGGCAGACGCGCTAGCTTGAGGTGCTAGTGCCCAGTGATGGGCATGGGGGTTCAAGTCCCCCCTCGGACACGTACCTTTTGCACACGTGGGGGCCAGGGACAACCTGAGCCTCCACGAGCTGTTTCTGGGGTCTGTACGTCAGCCGCAGCCCGATCTGGGCGTAGAGCTCGGCCTTGTCGAGTGGATCAGCTTCCCGAATGACCTTGACGAGGTCACCTAGTGCGATCATCACGGCGTGAATCTCCTCTCGCGTCATGCGGCGTCGGCCGCTGGACTGTCGTAGCTGCGCCTGAGCCGAAACTCGCTGTGCTTGCGTCTCAGCCATCCATTGAGCGATCAGTGCCGGATCCGCGCCGGCCTCAAGTGCTGCCCGATGCTGAGCGAGCTTGCGGTCACACTCTTCGATCTTCAGCTTGAGCGATTCCGCGATCCCGTCCTTCGGCTCCTGGCCGTAATCAGCGAGGACGCGCGCCGTCTCCTCGAGCCGCCCACCGAACTGCACGGCCAGCCACGCATCCAGCGACGGCAGGACGTCGGTTTCTCGTAGATAGACCGTCTTCGGATGGTCGACGTCATTGGCCAGGGCGTATTCCGCCGGATAGCGGCACCTGTAGTAGGACTGCCCGTGGTTCCAGTTGCCTTGCATACGCCGAGTGCAGTAGCCACAGAAGAGAACCCCGCGCAGGGCATAGGGCCTGCGCGTGGGATGCGGCTTGTGGCTGGTCGGCCCGCGTCCCCGACCGGCGAGAATCTCCTGCGCCTGCTCGAACTCCTCCGGCGTGACCAGCGGCTCATGAGTGACTTCCGCAGACCAGACCCACTGATCCGCGGCGTTCCACCGCTGCTTGGTCATGTGGCCGAGAGCAACGTCCTGGACATCGATGAGCACCTCGTCCTTGCGTTGCTTGTTCCAGATTTGGCGGCCGGTGTAGCGCGGATTGATGATGATCGCCCGGATGGCGCTCTTGGACCAGGCAATCCCGTCACGGTGCCGGTTCTTCTGCCGATCCTGCGCCGACGGGCATGGAATCCCATCCTTGGTGAGCCCTTCGGCGATGGCGAAGATTCCTTTGCCTGCGCGGAACTCTCGGAAGATGCGCCGGACTACGTCGCTCGTCGCCGGATGCGGTGCAAGGCCGTGGAGCCGTTTGCCGTCCGCGGCTTTGCTGGGGTTCGGGTGAGGGCCCAGGTCAACCAGGCAGTAGCCGTACGGCGGCCGAGCACCCAGGTATCGCCCTTCCACCTGCGCCAGCGCCGCCATGGATGACCTTACGCGGATCTTGATCCGGTTCCGTTCCCCTTTGCTGATCCCACCGAACATGGACATGATCAGCTCATGTGCTTCGTTGGCGGGATCGATCGGCCCGCCGACGGTTCGGTCTGACCTTCCCGCTGTTCGAGCACTACGGCGTGCCGCTGTGGGTGCCCGAGCCTGATTGCCGTAGAACGCCCGCTGAGGCCACCCACCACCACCGCGTCGAACCCGTGGTCCGGCATGGCGAGTTGCCCCAGCAGCAGGGCGGCCTGGGGCCGTCTCAACGGCGGTATCGAGCGAGACTTGTCCACATCGAAGAACTCCGCCACGATCCGGCCTCCACGAGGCTCCACGAGCGCTCTGGCGCGGCTGATCTGCCATGCCCGCGACGCCTCCGGGTCTTGCCGGTCCTCCGTCGAGCACCGGCCCCAGAACGCCAACTCAGTCACTCAGTTCTCCTTTCTCATCTCCTTCTGCTTGAGTCGCTCGTAGGCGCTAAGCAGTATGCGGAACAACGCGACCGCCGCTCCTGGGTCAGGCACGGCGGCTCATCAGGTGGCACCACCCGGATGGCGGACGGATTGCCTGCTGTTCCGGGCCCGCCAGCGTACGGCTCTGAATGGGATTCGGGAGGCCCCGAGCAGGCCCTTTGTAGCCTGGGAGTCACTCTTCGAGCTCCTTCGCAGCCGACTCGGCAGCGGCGGCCACGATGCGTGCGCGGGCGAGGTCGCAGAACGGTTCGCTGATCTCGATTCCGATGAACGATCTGCCGAGTTGCCGCGCGGCAAGAGCCGTGGCGGGCCGGATCGTGGTTGGCGGCACCGACGAGCAGCTCGACGGTCTGGCCTTTGCGGATCAGTTCGCCGCAGATCTCGACGTCCTGCAGCGCCGTTCGGAGCATGCCGCCGGGTCCGTGAGGTAGCGCAGCAGCTCTTCGACGGTGTTGTCGATCAGGCTGGGGTCGCGGCGCAGAGCCGCCAGCTGGTCGGGGTGCTCCAGCAGGGCGAACGTCCCGAACGCGATCATGGTGCTGGTCGTCTCGTTCCCGGCGGCGAACAGCAGCAGGCCGACGGTGATCAGCTCCTCATCGGTCAGGTCGCTGCCGTTGATCAGGTCGCTGTAGACATCACTGGTGGGGTGCGCGCGCTTGCCGGCGATCAGGTCCGGGAAGATGGCGAGCATGCCGACATAGCCCTGCTGGACCTGTTCAGGGGAGGAGTCCGGGTCGAGCACGGTGTCCATGGCCTGCCGGAAGGTTGTCAGATCCTGCTCGGGGATGCCGAGCAGGTCGCAGATGAGCAGCGACGGGACCGGGCGGGCCAGCGCCTGGACGATGTCGGCGGGTGGCCCGGCCTCTGCCATGGCGTCCAGGCAGTCGCGGGTCACCCCGGCGATCCGTATCTCCAGCTGCCGCATCCGCCGCAAGGTGAATTGGCCTGCCAGCAGCTGGCGATAGCGGGTGTGCTCCGGCGGATCCTGGCGGACGAACGTGCCCGGCGGAACCGGCGCGTAGAACATGGCCTGCGCCTGGGCGTTGGGCATCGTGACCGGTGGGTGGGCCAGCTCGCGCCGGACGCTGAAGCGATTGTCGGCCAGGATGGCCCGGACCGCGTCGTAGCCGCTGGCCAGCCAGCCCTCGTGCCCGTCGGCGAAGGTCATTGGCCGCAGCGGGCGTTCGTCCCGGAGCCGGGCGAAGATCTCCGGCGGATCAAATGGGGTGGGCCGCGAGATACGTGCCGTCCAAGGCAGCTCGATGGCGCCCTCTGTCATGTCGTGCCTCCTAAGCGAAAGGAGTTCAAAGGCTTTTGTCCCGGAGCTTTTCGAGACCCTCGCGCATCGCAGCCGCAGCCTCCGGGGTGACCATGGGGTGGGAGTGGATGTCGAGCAGGGTCATCGCGAGCAGGTGCGCCCCCTCCGGGCTGGCCAAATCGACGCCGAGCCCGCGGGAGATGTGCTGGTGCAGGATGGGGACGGCCAGGCTCATTGCGGTGGCCACGGTCGCGCGGGCCTTGCGGCTGGCGAAGGGAGGATCCGGGCGCGCCTTGTCGACCTCCTCCAGCCACTCCTCGCTCAGCCGCGCCATCTCATCGAACAGCGGCGCGGCCCAGCCCTCGGTCAGGGCGCGCGCGAGATAGCGCTGGTACGGCCCGAGCGCTGCCTGAGCGGCGGCCACCGGGTTCACATCGGCGAGCATGGTGTCGGTGCGCGCCTCGTCGTTGATCCGGCGGACCGTCTTGATGAGGTAGTCGTCGCACGCCTCGCGCAGCGCCAGCTTGGAGCCGAAGTGGTGGCGTACCAGGCCCGAGGAGACACCGGCGGCCTCGGCGATCCCGCGGATCGATGCCCCTCCGAACCCGTGCTCGCCGAAGTGCCGCAGTGCGGCATCCCTGATGCGGGCGCGAGTGCTCAGATCCTCGAGGTCCGCCTCGATCCTCGCCATCGGCAGACTCCTTTACATGTTCGTGTACATGACTACTCGAATGTACCTTAAATTATACGATCGTGTAGTAACCGTATCAATGGGGCGGCTGATGGTCCCTTACTCACAAGACCGGTTGCGCGAAGTCGGAGTGTCCGACAACGCCGCCACCGTCGTTTCCCGCCCGATGAGGGGTCCGCTGCCAGAACCACGCCCGTCACCGGCCAGAGGGTCTCCAGTCACCGACGCAGGACGGCCCGTGGTTCGGTTGCGCCACCACACGCTGCAGACGGACGGCGCGGCGGGCCTTGATGCCCCGGCTGACTTGGGAAGTTCTCGAAGGTTGCGCGCTCACGCGTCGCAGGTCTGCATGTAGCTTCGGCGGGTAGGCGTCACCGGACAGCCAACAGCGAGGAGGTCGCCATGACCTACACCGAGAAGATGCTGGACGCCTACCCGGCCCAGATCAACCTCGACCACAGGCAACTGGCCGCCGCCATCGACGCATTGGAAGCCTGCGCCCAGGCCTGTACGGCCTGCGCCGATGCCTGCCTGTCGGAGGCCGCCGAGCGGTTGCCGATGCTCAGCCGATGTATCCGGGACAACCTCGACTGCGCCGCCATCTGCTCGACCACCGCAGCGGTCCTGTCGCGGCACACCGGCTACGACGCCAACCTGTCCCGCGCACAGGTACAGGCCGCGATCCAGGCGACGAAGACCTGCGGCGACTCCTGCGCCGAGCACAGCAGCCAGCACGAACACTGCCGCATCTGCGCAGAGGCCTGCCGGGAAACCGAGCAGGCGCTCAACGCCCTGCTGCCCCAGCTGGAGCCGGCAGGAGCGACCGGTCCGCCCAGCCAGAGCAGCCCACAGCAGCGGCCACGTTAGGGCGCACGCCGAAGCGCGCTCAAAACAGGGCAGGCCTGCGCTCTACGGCCTACGCCGACAGGGTTGGCAAGTGGATGCGTTGGCCCTCGCCCTCTGACAGAGAGCGGAACCCTCCCTGAACCGGAGGTTCATTCAGCACCGCACATGCACGTACGGCAGAAGGGGATCGGACGGCGCCCGAACCCCTCGCTGCTCAGCCGGACGCCGTGGGCCAGTCCCGGTCCACGGTGCGCTACGCTGAGCCCATCCCATCTGCAGACGCCACGGTTATACCGCCTCCCGGGGACATGGGACGTACATGAATCAGACCGCATCCGGCCTCATCAAGGACTGGCCACAGGAATCGCGCGAGGCCGCCCAACTGGTGCTCGACGCCTATGGCGAGCCACACGAGGCCACGGCGTCGCTCCTCACCTGGTACGGCGCAGGTCCGTGGAAGCGCGTCACAGCTTCACGTGCGTTCTTTCGCCACGACTTCCCGGCGCCGCACATCGATTGCGTCGAAAGCGTCATCGACTATCGCGTGCCTGCGGACAAGTTCACCCCGCTGGCGAACCTCGACGGCAGCGTCGTCGTGGAGCGGACAGTGGGCTTACTACGCCAAGGAGTTCACCGACTTTCGGCGCAAGGAGCCCACCCCCTACATGGATGGCCTGCGGTTCCAACCTCCCGCAGGAACCGCCGATCCGGACACACGCGTCCTGTCAGATCAGGACCTCGAGCAAGCCTCGCAGGAGGGCGAGCAGAAGCAGCAGTCGTCGGGCTGACCGAAGACAGAACTGGGGACCCGATCTGCTCAACAAGTCGGGGGCCTAACTGAGAGATCGGCGGACGCTCTCCGACTCGGTACTCGGCTTCGGGCACCCGCAATATGATCGTTTGAGGAGTACGCGTACAACATCAGCCAGTGCGGACGGCCCGCCATACCCATACAAAGGCAACGGCGCTGAGCTGTTTGAGGGTGTAAAGAGCCCGAGGTCCGAGCATGCGCCCGCGCGAGTGCTCGGGCGCATGCTCGGAGGGCCCGTCGGGGGTGCCCGCGTCGGCGGCCATGGATTTGATGGCCTCCACCGCGTTCTCGGTAAGGGTGAGCATGTCGTTTCCCTCCTGCTCCTGGCTTACTCGGCCGACGCTCTTGCCCTGTGAAGTTCCCCTTTACCTGAGGACCGGACTGCTGACCACGGCGCTTCTCAGGTTCGGGTGGTTCCGCAGCTTTCTCCAGCGGAGAATGATCGGTGAAGGAGAGACCTCGTTCGACCGTGCGATAGACCACCGCAGTGAGAGGGACGGTCACGACCGCGCCCGCGATTCCGCCGATCAAATGTCCCGGCGGTGACGCCTACCAGCACCACGGCCGGGTGCAGACGCACTACCTTGCCGATGATGACCGGTCCCAGCAGGTTGCCCTCCATCTGTTGGAAGATGACGACCACAGCTAGGACCAGCAGCGCGTCGGTCACTCCGTTGCTCACCCGAGCGATCAGCACGGCAACCGCGCCGGCCACAATCGCGCCGACGATGGGCACGAACGCGAACAGGAAGGTGAGGAAAGCCAGGGCCAGAGCGAGCGGCACCTGCAGCAGGACCAGTGCGAGGCCGATGCCGGCGCCGTCGACCGCCGCAACCGTCATGGTTCTTCTCACCCACGCGGGTACCCTGCACCGCCTCCTGCAGGAAGCGGCAGACCGGCGAAACACGCCGGAAGTGGACAAACGTTGAACGGCTGATGGATCCGCGACGCGTTCGGCTCATCACCGTACGTGAGAATCGGCTGTTCGCGGGTAGACGGGCCGTGAGCCGAGCCAGGGGGAGGGATAAACGTGCCGTCTCAAGCCCACGCTCTTCTCCAGACATCCATGACCCGGATCCGGACGGTTGCGCTCGCCGTGCTCTTCATGGGCCTCCTGCTGAGCGGAGGAAACCACGAGAGCGAAGCAGGGGGCACGGGCAGCGCCCCTGGCACCCCCTCACAAAGCGTCCTGGTCTCCACGGTGCGAACCGAGATTACGCCGGTGGTCGCAGACTACGTCGAGCAGTCCCTGCAACGGGCCCAACGGGAAGGGTACGCCGCCTATGTGGTCCAGCTGGACACTCCAGGAGGGCTCGCCACGTCGATGCGCGACATCGTGCAGGACATCCTGGGCAGCCGGACACCCGTGATCGTGTACGTGTCCCCGGAGGGAGCCCGAGCCGCCTCCGCAGGGGCAATCATCACGCTGGCCGCGCACGCCGCCGTCATGGCGCCCGGCACGTCCATCGGCGCGGCCACCCCCGTAGGAATGCAGGGCGAGGACCTGGGAGCCAAGGTGATCAACGATGCCGCCGCTCAGGCCGAGGCGCTGGCCCGGTTGCGGGACCGCAACGTCGAAATTCGCCGTCGCGATGGTGCGCGAGGGCCGCTCGATCGGCGTGACGGAGGCAGTGCGGCTGGGAGTGGTGGATGACATGGCGTCCAGCCTCCAGGAGGCGCTCGCCAAGGTCGACGGGAGCAAAGTCCAGATGGCCGGCGACCGCACGAGCACGCTCCGCACCAGCAGAGCCGAGATCGTTCGTGACGACTGGGGCCTCCTCCGCCAAGCGCAGCAGTTCCTAGCCAACCCCAACCTTGCCTACCTCCTCCTCATGCTGGGCATGCTAGGCCTCCTGTACGAGCTGGCCTCCCCCGGCATCGGCGTGGCGGGGATCATCGGGGCGGTATCCCTGGTCCTCGCCCTCTTCAGCCTGGCCGTGCTGCCCGTCAACGCAGCCGGGCTGCTGCTCCTGCTCATCGCGGCGGGATTGTTCGTGGCCGAGCTGTTCGCACCGGGGATCGCCGGATTCGCCATCGGCGGCGGGGTGGTGCTCGTTCTCGCCGCCGTCTTTCTGTTCGACGAGGCGCAGGGGGTGCGCGTGGATCCCATGGTGGCGCTGCCGACGGCTGTTCTCGTGGTCATCCTCGCCATCATCGCCGGACGCCTCGTCTACCGCACCAGGCACGGCACCGCCGCCTCCGGCACGGCGGCTCTGATCGGCAGGACGGCACGGATGGACGAAGGCGAGGGAGATCGAGGGCGGATCTTCATGGATGGCGCCTGGTGGGAGGCGCGCAGCATCGGAGCACCCCTGGAACCGAAGCAGCAAGTCCGGGTCGTAGCAGTCGACGGGATCACTCTGCTGGTAGAGCCGCAGGTGCCGGACCCGTCCCCACCGGATGGTAACGCGTGACCAAGGGAGCGCCTCATGAACGAAACACTCATCGGCATCGGCATCGCCGTACTCGTCCTGCTGTTCATCCTCGCCAACGCCATCAAGATCGTGCCAGAGTACGAGCGCGGAGTGATTTTCCGCTTGGGGCGGATCCAAGGCGCCAGAGGACCCGGCTTGTTCTTCATCATCCCTATCGTCGATCGCATGGTCCGGGTCGACCTGCGCATCCAGACCGCGGACGTCCCACCGCAGGAGATCATCACTTCGGACAACGTGACGGTGAGAGTGGACGCGGTCACCTACTTCCAGGTCCTCGAACCCGTTAGATCGGTCATCGCCATCGAGGACTACCGGGTCGCCACCTCGAAGATCGCACAGACCACCTTGCGCAGCATCCTCGGCCAGCGCAGCCTGGACGACCTGCTGATGAAGCGCGAGGAGATCAACCAGCAGCTGGCCCGCGTGATCGACGACCTCACCAATCCGTGGGGGGTCAAAGTGTCCTTGGTAGAGGTACGGGACGTGTCTCTACCCGAGACGATGCGTCGGGCGATGGCCCGCCAGGCCGAGGCCGAACGCGACCGCCGGGCACGGGTGATCCACTCGCTCGGCGAAAAGGAGGCGGCCCAGAACCTGGGCGACGCCGCCGGGATCTTGGAAGAGCATCCGGCTGCGATGCAGTTGCGCACGCTCGGTTCCTTGGTGGACGCCGCAGCGCAGCCTGGATCCACCGTCGCTTTCCCCGTGCCCATGGAGCTCGTGCGGCTTTTCCGGCCGGACCTGGGGAGCGGTCCAGCAGCCGACCGCACGCAGCGACGTGAGCCGCTGCCGGGCCGGGACTGAGCGACAGCGTCCAAACTCTTCGTCGGCGGCGACGGTGGGAAACGGGCCGTCACCTGGAGCTTGCGGATCACGAGGAGGTGACGGTCGGCTCGGCGGTCCGGACCTCCGCTTCGGCTCTGCACCGCTCACCCAGCCTCTGGAACTCCGGCTGGATGCGCTGCAACTCGTCGATGACACTCTCCAGCCGCGGCCCATCGAGATCGCTGAGCGCCCGCAGGCCGCGACGGATGCTCTCCATCGCCTGCTCACTGCGGTCGAGGGCAACCAGGCACTCCCCGAGCACGGTCACCTCACGGCCAGCGGCACGGTGACGGCGGGAGAGCGGGGGCTGTGGGCTCGGCCGTGGTCCGTCCTGGGTCACCGTGTACCTGCTCGCTAGGAGCGTGCTGTCGGTCGCGGCCTCGCTCGGCCTCGCCGTCCACGTGTTCCAGTCGGTCTTCGGTCACGCCGGACTGACGTTCTATGTCCCCTTCGCCGCAGGTGTGCTGCTGGTGGCCCTGGGCTCCGACTACAACATCTTCGGTATCGGCCATGTCTGGGAAGAGGCGAGAAACCTCGGCCTTCGCAAGGCCATCATCCTGGCCGTCCCCCAGTCGGTCAGGGCGATCACAGCCGCCGGCATCACTCTCGCCGCCAGCTTCGGACTGCTGGCCATCGTCCCGCTGCAGCCCTTCCGCGAGCTCGCTTTCGCGATGGCCCTGGGCATCCTGCTCGACGGGCCCGGCCGAAGCTTCCGGCGGTGACCAGCAGCGTTCGAGTCAGGTCGGTTGACGTCGGCCGCTCCAAGGATCTTTCAACGCTAAGGCGGACTTGGCGGAGGGTTCCTTTATGGCGCCCATCGCAGCCGGCATTGTGAAGGACAGGGCACCGGACGCGATATGAATGCCGACGGCCAAGGTTCTTTGACGTGCCGGGCGGTAGAACGGCGCCGGAGTGGACGGGTGAGCGATGCCACTGGCACACACTCATCCATCGGGCGTTTCACAACTGGCCCAAGACATCCACTGCCTCTCGAGCAGCCGACGATGTGGCCAGGCTTGGAGAGGCATCCCGAATTCCTGTTTCTCCGGGGAAATCGAACTCCGCCCACACGACCTTGCCCCGACGCCGGCGTGGCGGCTGGTCAGGAAGGCTCCGCCGGTGTTGAGCTACCTGGCGGCGGTCACGGCGGTCGTCTCCGCGGCGTGGACGTCTCTGATGCTGGGCGTGGCCACGGCCGGACTGTACCTGCGGCTGCCCGACTCGCGATGGCTATCGCGGGCGGTGACCGCCGCGTTCGCGCTGTCGGCGTTCCTGATGGGGCTGCTGCTGGTCGGCGGAGCGAACCTGATGACCGGCGTGCTGCTCGGGCTGGCCGCCTTCGCCGCACAGATGCTCGCCGCCCTGGTCCTCACCCACGGGCTGCCGGTCACGGACCGGATCCACCTGGGACTGGCCCAGCAGAACGGCATCACCGCGATCATCCTGGCCCTGGCCTTCGAACGGGACTTCCCCGGCTTCGTGGCGGTGGTCGCCCCGGCGATCCTGACCGTCAACCTCGTCTACGTCCTGGCCAACCGGCTCTCCGACACCTGGGGGCCGCGCCGGCCGCTGCCATCCGAACCCCGGTGACTACATCAGGTCGCGCCCGTTAGAGGCAGCCCTCCTCCGGCGCCGAGGGGCGGAGACATGGACACGTGACGCCCCCTTCTTTTCGTTGCGCCGGGTCAGCCCACGATCAGGTATTCCTTGGGCAGTACGTAGCGGCGGTCGCGCTCGCGCAGCGCCAGAGCCGAGCCCAGCGTGAGGGGACCGGTTCTGCCGATGAACATCAGCACGATCAGCAGCAGCTGCCCCGCCGCGGGAAGGCCGGCGGTTATACCCAGGGACATGCCGACCGTGCCGAAGGCAGAAGTGACCTCGAACAGCACCTGGTCCAGCGTGTGCGGGCTGATCACCACCAGGAGGTAGGTGGAGATCGCGACCAGGCTCACTCCAATCAGAGTGATCGCGATGGCCTGGCGCTGGGCGGTCGCCGGGATCTGCCGGTGGCCGATATTCACATCGGCGTACCCGCGCATCTCGGTCCACACCATGAAGATCAACAGCCCGAGGACGGTCACCTTGATGCCGCCCGCGGTGCCGGCGCTGCCGCCGCCGATGAACATCAGCAGGTCGCTGACCAGCCAGCTGGAGGGGTGGAGCTGGGACAGATCGACGGTGTTGAAGCCGCCGGTGCGCATCACGGCGAGGAAGAAACTGGCCATGAGCTTGTCCCAGTCGGCCAGCGGCCCCATGGTGCGGGGGTTGTGCCACTCGGTACTCAGGAGAATCAGCGTGCCCATCGCGAGCAGGAAGGCGGTGACGCCCAGGGTGAGGCGGGTGAGGACCGACCAGCGTCGGGGGTGACGCCACTGCCGCCACAGCTCGAACACGACGGGAAAGCCGAGCGAGCCCACCAGTACGGTCAGCGCGATGGTCAGGCAGATCCATGGGTCGGCGGCGAAACGCACCAGGCTGTCGGGCCACAGGGCGAAGCCGGCGTTGTTGAAGGCCGACATCGCGTGGAACACGCCCAGATACAGGGCGCGGCCCAGGCCATGGTCGTAGGCGGTGGCGAACCGGATGCTCAGCACGATCGCCGCCGCTGCCTCGCAGGTCAGGGTGAACAGCACGATGTTGCGTATCACGCGGCGCAGGTTCGGTGTGCCCAGCGCCTTGCTTTCGGCCTGGGCCAGCAGCCGGGCGCGCAGCCCGAGACGGCCCGAGACGAGCAGGGCGAACAACGTGCCCAGTGTCATGATCCCCAGCCCGCCGGCCTGGAACAGCAGGGCGATCACCACCTCGCCGAACGCCGACCACGTCGAGGCGGTGTCGACGACGACCAGGCCGGTCACGCAGACTGCCGAGGTCGCGGTGAACAGTGCGGTCAGCCAGTCGATCGAGCCGGGTGAGGTGGTGGCCATCGGCGTTTTCAGCAGCAGTGTGCCGATGAGGATGGTCAGGGCGAAAACGCCGACCACGACCTGCGCGGGATGCTGGAACTTGCCGAAGAGACCGGCGAATCCGATGGCTGGACCGTCCCGCCGCCTTCGTATCCTCATGCCGGTCTCACTCTCAGGCGCAGCTGACCGGCGCGGTCACGAGGACGAGCCGCCACGGACGTGGTGAGCTTTCAGGAAGTCTTGGCACTTGAACCGCCCGCAGGATCAGGCACGCGCGCATGATCAGCAATGCGACCACAAAACGGCCCACCTGCGCAACCGCTATCGCGCCCAGACTGCGGGCGACACTTCGCGGCCCGGGCACCCCGGCGGTCGACTTCCGCTCGGCCTGCGGGCCATCACCCGGCGCCACCGACTCGGCCTGCGCGGCGGCGTTGACCACCTTTGGCGGCCGGATTATCACCCTGCAGCCCTACCGGAGTGGCGGCGCCGATCGTGGTGCCCAGCGCCATCACCACCACGCGCGCCATGGGACCGCGGCTCTCATATGAGGGACTCCAACCGA
The DNA here is from genome assembly GCF_005889735.1 of Nonomuraea turkmeniaca. GTDB lineage: Bacteria > Actinomycetota > Actinomycetes > Streptosporangiales > Streptosporangiaceae > Nonomuraea > Nonomuraea turkmeniaca. The sequence goes on along the minus strand of NZ_VCKY01000098.1, from coordinate 25,064 downwards.
TCCACTACTCCCATCCTACGAATGTCGCGGACGCCTACGGCAGTTCGGCGAAGCGTTCGACCCGGTCCGTACGGCCGGAAACAATGATCATGTCACCATGCCCGAGTTCGGTCTCCGCGGTTGCGTAGGTGAACTCCTCCCCTTGGACTTTGACGGCCACAACCGTGACACCGTATCGGCGACGCAGGCCAGATTGCCCGAGCGGAATGTCGACGAATTCCTCCGGAGGACACATCTTGGCGAACGCGAAGTTCTCATCCACCTGCATGTAATCGAGCATCCGGCCGCTGACCAGATGGGCGACTCGCTCACCCATGTCGTGCTCGGGGAAAACCACGTGATGGACGCCGATTCGGCGCAGGATCCGCCCATGCTGCCGGCTGACCGCCTTGGCCCAGATATGGCCGATTTCCAGCTCGACGAGCAGGGAAGCGGTCAGGATACTGGCTTCGAGGTCACTGCCGATCGCCACCACGGCGCGGTAGAAGTCGGGCACACCGAGCTGCTTCAAGGCCGCCAAGTCGGTGGAATCCGCCGTGGCGATGTCGGTGATCTGCCCTGAAAGGGCCTGCACGTGTTTGGGGCTGTTGTCGATGCCCAGTACTTCGGTGCCGCGCTGGGTGAGTTCGATAGCGAGTGCGCTGCCGAACCGGCCCAGTCCGATCACCGCCACGGGGTCCCTCTTCCTGTCAGCCAATGATGACCCTCTCCTCCTGTAGCCGGTAGCGGCGGGTTCGGTCTCTTGAACGAGGGCAGAGCCCACGGTGAGAAGGACTGTCGCCCCGATGAGCTCAGGGACGACGAGGCGCATCAAGCTCTCAGACCACCACCCGGATCCCGCGGACATCGCGGTGAACAATGCCGCCAGCCAGGCCGCCGACCCCCAATTCGGTGGCGAGCTGCAGCGTGAGCAGCGCGGTGCCCATTAGGACAGCTACCCCGAACCTGGTGACGATCACCTGGCCTGGTACGGAAACCGGCTGAGGATTCCATGCGTGATTCGGCGGACGAGTTCGGGTGCCGGTTTTGAATGAGTTCTGGTACCAGTTGGAGATCTTCGAACGATCGTCGGCGAATGAGTTTTGGTACCACTCCGCGATCGTGATGAGGCAGCTAGCTGACTTGCTGTCCCCTGCCCATGAAGTGGGCCTGTGCCCACTTGACCGGCCCGGCCTGAACGGCGCACAACGCGACTCGAGAACCGGCCGCTCACGGTGCCGCAACGGGGCTGTCTTCCATGACAACGGGCACTACTTCGCGGAAGAACGAGGGTGAGGCCCGCACGGTCAGAGATGGCTGTGCCAGCATGGCGGGTATGGCGATCTTTGTCCAAGAGGCGGGTCCGACCGACGCTCCGGCGGTGGTGCTCTTGCACGGTGTGGGCACTAGCGGCTGGATGTGGAACAGGCAGGTCTCCGCACTGGCGACCGGCATGCGTGTGCTGGTTCCCGATCTGCCGGGGCATGGGCAAAGCAACACGTGCCCGTGGGTCTCGATCGCCGACACCGCCCGTCTGGTAGCCGAGGTGATCGCCGCGCGGGCTCCGTCGGGCCGGGCGCACGTCGTTGGGCTTTCCCTTGGCGGTTACGTGGGGGCGTATCTGGCCGCGACAGCTCCCGAGGTGGTGGTCAGCGCGATTGTGAGCGGGGTGAACGTGCTGCCGTTCCCCCACCCGGGCAGATTGCGGCTCATGGGTGCGCTGATGGCACCGGCCATGAAATGGGGGCCGGTGCTGCGGGCCAATGCTCGCGCGCTCCACGTTCCTGCGGCCGACATCGACGGCTACCAGAGCGCCGCGCGGGCCACCACCCGGCAGGCATTCCGCAAGGTCAGCAGCGAAGCCCTCGGCTTTCGGCTTCCGCCCCAGACCAAGGACTCCCGGTGTCGGATTCTGGCAGTGGCCGGCGAGAACGAGCATGATCTCACCAAGCGGTCCCTGGCCGAGATCGCCGCAGCATTTCCCCAGGGTGAGGCCTACCTGGCACCCGGAGTGGGACACGCATGGAGCGGCGAAAAGCCCGAACTGTTCACGGCCATGATCCGTGCTGAGGTCACGGGCGCTCGGCTACCCGAAGACCTCATCCCCGTGCCTGCGAAGGATGATCCCATCCCTCATACGAGGAACGCGTAGGCGCGCCTGAGCCGCGCTATCGGTGTTGTCATCAGGCCGGGTCGTCGTAGTGATCGAGGCGACCTGCGGGACGGGGACCAGGCGGTTGCGGCGGAACCGTCCGACCTCGCCCTTCTCATGGGCGCCCGCCAGGCCACGCCACCGTCCCAGGAGGCCGGTCTGACCCCGAGCCGATTGCCCCTGCGTTTCCGGTGAGGCGTAACAGCGCAGAAGCTCGATCAATCCTTGCCTGCCTCAACAGCATGATCTTGCTCTTGCGATCACTCGGGATACTGGGAAAGCATCGCGTCGCGAGGTTGATTCGTCGATCAGGGCGTTCGGGTGAACAACGCCGTCGGCGCGGTAGGGCCGGGGCGGAGGGCTGAGAGCGGGCGTCGGTCAGCTCTTCACGCTGTTCGGGCTTGTTCGATTGCTCCGGCAGCCAGAAGCGGTGTGCCAGCGGCGGTAACGCTGACTTGATCGTTTTGGCGGGTGTCGTGGCGCTGCGACCGGGGTCGAGGTCGGGCTCGCCGCGTTCGCCGTGCCAGTGGGCGAGGCGGCCGCCCCTGCCGACGGCGCGCAGGCGTCGCTCGACGTGGGCGCGGGTGACAGGGGTGGTGACGATGAGCACCTCGTCACCTGCGCTCAGGCGGGTGTGGGGCTCGGGGACGATGGTGTCGCCGTTGCGGATGATCAGCGTGACGGTCGAGGGCTTGGGGAGCCGCAGCTCGAAGATCTCCACTCCGTGCAGGCGGGAGCTGGGCGGGACGGTGAGGGTGAGCAGGTCGGCGCGCAGGACGTCGAGGGGTGCGGCTTCGATGTCGACTTCCCTGGCCTCATGCGGTTCGGCGAGCCGAAGCAATCGTGCGATCAGCGGCAGGGTCGGTCCTTGGATGATGGTGAAGACGACGACCAGGACGAAGACGATGTTCAGCAGTTGCTGGCTGCCGGGCACGGCGGCCACGATGGGAAAGGTGGCCAGCACGATCGGCACCGCGCCGCGCAGCCCTGCCCAGGAGATGAACGCCTGCTGCCGCCAACTGGTGCGGAACGGGGTCAGGCAGCCGGCCACTGAGACGGGTCTGGCCAGCAGCAGCAGAACCAGTCCGACGATCGTGGCCGGCAACAGCGCGGCGGGCAGCTGACGGGGGGTGACCAGCAGTCCCAGCATGACGAACAAGCCGATCTGGGCCAGCCAGCCCATGCCGTCAGCGAAGGAACGGGTAGCCGCACGGTGCGGCAGCACGGCGTTGCCCAGCACGATACCGGCCAGGTAGGCGGCGATGAACCCGGATGCGCCGGCGGCGCCGGCCGCGGCAAAGGCGATGACCGCCAAGCCAACAGTGGCCAGTGGATACAGACCAGCGGCGGGCAACGCCACATACCGCAACGCGGCCACGCCCGCCCAGGCGGTCAGCAGCCCGATCATCGCCCCCGCTATCAGTTGAAACGTGACTTGCACGGCGATGGCAGCCAGATCGGGCGCGCCGATGGTAGCCGTGCTGAACACCAGCACCAAGATGACGGTTGGGGCGTCGTTGAAGCCGGACTCGCCCTCCACCATCCCGGCGATGCGGCGGGGCAGCGGCAGCTCGCGCAGGACGGAGAAGACGGCGGCAGCGTCGGTGGAGGAGACGATCGCGCCCAGTAGCAGGGCCAGTTGCCAATGCATACCTAGTAGCAGGTGCGCCCCCGCCGCGGTGATCAGCACGCTGACCGCAACGCCGACGGTGGCCAGCAGAGCCGAAGGCAGCAGAACCCGCCGGATGTCAGCCCATCGGGTGCTCAGGCCGCCCTCGATGAGAATCACGGCCAGCGCCGTGGTGCCCAGCGTCTGGGCCAGCTGGGCGTCGTCGAAGTCGATGCCGAGAACGTCTTCGCCGAGCAGCACACCGAGGGCGAGGAACAGCAGCAGGCTGGGTAGGCCGAGTCGGCTGGCGGTGCGTGCAGCGGCGATACCGGCCAGCAGGACGATTCCGCCGGCCAGCAACACTCCATACAGCTGCTGCAAGCTCATCACGAACCCTCAATCGACCTTGGGAGAACATTCAACGCGTATCGCACAAGCTCATCGTGCCCCTGGCGCATGCGTTCGCACGGAGACGCCCGCGGCGAGCTTGCGACGCTGCTCCGTCGTCGGCAGGGTAATGGGAGAGTCAGTTCTTCTTCGGGATGACGCTGATGATGCCGGAGCGTTCGAGGATGGCGTAGTCGATCTCGTCGACGCTGCGGATCCCCTGGCTGGAGCGTGCTTCCTGGAGCACCTGCTCCAGGTCGAGGTGGTGCTGATGCATCCGGTCCTCCAGCAGTCGGCCGCGTTCGATGAGCACCACCGGAGCGCCGTCGAGGACCATGCCGACATGTGAAAAGCGCCAGCCGAGGTAGTCCGCCAGCCGGTCCAGTCCGACCAGGGTGAGGATGACGAGCAGTGACATCGTGATGGAAAAGTCCTCACCGAACCGCGCTTGCTGAGTGGCCTCGAGATGATCAGCAGGAGCATGAAGTCGAACGTGGTCACCTGGGCCAGCGTGCGCTTGCCGCTGACCCGAAAGATGATCAGCAGGGCCAGGTAGATTGCCGCCGCCCGCAGCACCGCGTCCATGTCATGTCTCCTAGGGATAGACAAACTGCCAGGACCGGGCCGACTGCTGCCCGGGCGCGCCGATGGCGCCGCGAAGCGTCCCGATCTGGTCGGGGCTCAGCTGGATCTGGACCTCCACCCGATCGCCTGTGACGGGGAAGTCGAGCACCGTCCCGTCCTTGGTCGTGGTCCAGGAGTCCGGCTGCGGCACCACCTGCTACACCTCGATCTCCGCCAAGTAGTCGGCGGAGATCCACAAGCGTGCCGTACCTGGCAGGGCGGGATCGGCTCGTACCGTCACCTGCAGGCTCGTGTCCCCGAGCCGGCGGGTGAAGCGCTCGTGGCCGACTTCGACGAGCGGCGCCGTCGCGGTAGTTCAACAGGCGTTTCGCCGCCGGGGAGTCTTGAAGGACCTCCCCATCCGGAAAAGTCGGCCTGGTCAAGGCCATCGACGGCTACGACGTCACACGAGGGCATGTACACCACGAATTAACCGGCGAGCGGCTGGAGGCCTGGTGATAGCGGTCAGCGCGGGCGGTCACCAACGTGCTCGACCACGGCGGGCGGCCAGGGGGCCTGGCCACCGCCCGCGCCACGAGTACGGCGTCACCGTGGAGGTCCTCGACGTCGGCGGCCGGCACCCGAGCACCTGACCGCGGCCACCGTCGACCCGACCGGCGGCCACGGGTTCGGCCTGTGAGTGATCCAGCACCTGTGCGACGAGGTGACTCTGGAGCAGACAGCCCAGGGGTCGGTGTTCAGCCTGTAATGCACGGTCGGCCCGCCCCGATGCCGAACACGGCGAACACGATGCCGGAGCGGAGGCGGTGTCGGGCCACCGGCTCCGGTTTCGGGCTGGCTGCTGCGCATGAATGACGGGGAACTCGGGCCCGAGTCAGATGCGGCCGCCGGCGTCGAGTTCTCCGGACGAGTCTGGGGCAGTCAGTTTCGCTGAGACCAGGTCTTACGGGAACTCAGCCGGTGTCTTCATAAGACGCCCTTGCCCCGCTATCGCAGCCTCATACAGCCCTCCTCGATCCACTGATCCCCGTGCGCGGCACCGTCGGCTGGCACGGCAGGGAGATAAGCCCCTCACATCACTTTTTGTGACGCTAAAGGTCAAAAGCGTCTTTCTCTTCTTCCATGCCCCCAGTAAGGGTTGCATACTGCAATCGAGGTGCGAAGGGACTGTCTTGGAGGCGATGTCGCAGCCACATGGAATCTCCCAGGGCACATGTCCCGGCTGAAGGCCAGAGCGCATTGCAAGCAGAGGGAGCGGCTGGACGCCGCGTGACGTCATGGGACTCTCACGAGAGGAACAGCAGGCACTCGATGAGCTAGAGGAGTGCCTCGCGTTTAATGATCCCGACCTCGACGCCATGCTCGCCGGGTCACGTGGAGAGAACGGCGCCGGGCCACCGCAGTCGGCGTGGCGGCCCACCATGCCGGAGGGTGCGTGGGTGCTTCTTGTGGGTCTGGCTTATCTCGTTTTCCTAATCGGCGTGATGATGCTGCTGAAGACCGGCGAAAATCCCTGCGCCGGCACGGAGGGTGTCCCTTGCGAAGGGCGTTCCGGGACACCAACCCGCTGAGGAGCGGTACTTCTCCCGCTCCGGAATCCGACAATCCGCGCATGGTTTGCCACGACGCCATGGTGGAACGCTGGATTGCAGCGATCATTAACCGTCTGGTGACGAGGTGAACGACCGCCAGCAGCTTCTGCCGGGTGGTACCGAAGGTTCGGGTCTCCTGCATGCGGCCGCCGGGCCTGTTCCCGCTCGGAATCCGGATGGTGGCCTAGATTTCCTTCTACCGATGTCCAGCCCAGCGGCCGGCTCAATGAACAACGGCTCGTCCTCGACATCGCGCACCTGCGCCTCCCCTGAGATGGCGTTCTGGACGCGCGAGTCACACAGTGTTCCCGGACGCCCATGCCGCTCCCGGCGATGGGTCGGCCTGGCGGTGCAGGTCGTGGTCAGTGAAGATGGCGACCAGCAGGCGGATCGGCACCCGGCCTCGGTCCAATGGCGGAAAGGCTGGTCGAGGTGCAGGCTGTAGCGGTTGCGCCGGCCGCTCCGCTCGCGGGCCAGGCAGCCGGCCTGGTGCAGGTCGGTAATGATGGCCTGCACCGCGCATTCGGTGATGCCTACCTTGGCGGCGATGTCGCGTATCCGCACTTCGGGGTCGCGGGCAATCTCGATCAGCACCCGGGCGTGATGAGTGAGGAACGTCCAGGCGACGCAACGGTCATCGGATGCATTCACGGCCCTCTTCGCCTTCTCCCGCCTTTGGCCGTCCCGCCTGGTGAAGTAGCGGGACGAATCTCCCTTGCTGACGATGCTATGACGAACCGTCATGCAGGTATCGAGCTTCAGCCATGGCGTGGACCCGTGACGGTTGCTCAGGCGTGGTGAGTGATCAGCTGGCCGGCTCGGCGAGCCGAGCCTCCAGATCGGCGATGATCTGGGTCAGCAGGCTGTGTTCTCTTGCGGGCTTGCGCGTGCCGCTCTATTCACGGCAGCCACCTCAGAAAGTCCAGAACTCCTGCGCGTTGTCCTTGGTCGCCAGCTTGATGGGAACCGCCACCGAATTCGCGATGACTTGCCCTCTGGCTGCCTTGATGGCGTCGTTCACGGCTCGCGAGCCGATCAGCCTCGGCTGCTGGGCGACCGTGGCGGCCATCGTGCCCCCCTGTACCGCCTTGATCCCGTCCGGCGTGCCGTCGAAGCCCACCACCTTGACCTGATGCCCTGCTCTGTTCGCCAGCGCCTGGATCGCGCCCAGTGCCATTTCGTCGTTGCTCGCGAACACCCCTGTGATGTCGGGGTGACGCTGCATCAGGTTCGTCATGACGCGCTGGCCCGTGGCCCTGTTGAAGTCGGCCGGCTGCCTGGCGATGACCTTGATTTTCGGGTACGCGGCGATCCCATCGCTGAAGCCCCGGTCGCGGTCACGGGAGACTGAAGTGTCGGCCGTACCCTGGAGCACGACCACGTTGCCCTCCCCACCAAGCTGCTTGGCCAGCACCTTCGCACCCAGCTTCCCTCCGGCGACATTGTTGGAGGTCACGGTATGCGTCACCTCGGAACCGTTGACGCTGCGGTCGGCCGCGATCACCGGGATGCCAGCCTGGCCTGCCATCGTGACCGCCGGAGCGACCGCGTCGGAGTCGACCGGGTTGAGAATGATCGCCTTGACGCGTTGTTTGGTGAAGCTTCTGATCTGGGCGGCCTGCCGGGAGGCGTCGTTGCGGGCGTCGGCAATCGTCAGCTTGATCCCGGAACGCTGCGCCGCGGCCTCCGCTCCATCGCGGAACTGGACGAAATAGGGATTGCTCAGGGTCGACACCGACATGCCGATCGTGAGGTCTCCCGAGACCTTGCCTGCGACCGGCAAGCCGCAGGCAGCCAGACCGAACGCGCCGCCGAAAATGAGAATCGCGAAAACTCGCACAGGTTCTTTCTTCTTACTGGTTCGTGGCCTGCGACGTCGGGTGTCGAGGAGGACCGCGAGCGCGGTCACCACCGTGCATGGTGTGTTGCCGAAATACTGAGATCGGCAACAGGTTCAGGCCTGTCGAGCAGAACGGTCAGGATGGCGCCGACGAACGTGCCGAGCGGCGGGTCCTTCCCACCGGGCAGACTCGCGTGTCGATCACGAGGGCAGCGATCACCGGCTCCTGGCCGGCCGACTATTGCTCAGCCGAGGCAAGCGCGGGCCACCCGATACGGTCACCACCACCGCGAGAATGCTGGACAAAGTGTATGTGATGAAATTCATGTTTCGGACACGCTGCCCGACAGTGCGCCGGTAGGGTCACCTGGCCGGCGGGCCTGCGCAGCTGAGAGACATCACGCTGCTCGGCAGCGAGTTTCCGAGGGCCTGTGTTCCGCATGCGGCGGATCCGTTCCCCCCGTCCCCGAACACTTCGTCGAGCGGCTGCGCTATACGCAGACCAGGCCGTTCCTGCTCTGCGCAGCGGCCGGGGACGGTGACGGGCGCCAGGTGGGGGGTAGCAGGGCGGTGTGCCGACCGCGTCCGTCACCGCCCCGGCCGACCGCGCCGGCCTGGCGCGCCGCTGGGCCCTGCGCCTGCTGGCCGCCGTGACCGGCGCGTGCCTGGCCCTCGCCTTCCCCGCCGTGAACGCCTGGTGGTGGGCGTGGTTCGGCCTCGTGCCGTTCCTGCTCCTGGTGGCCCGCGCGGGGACGTTCGGTGAGGCGGATGGCGGAGCTGGTGGGCGTCGGCGGGCTTCTTCGCGACGCTGCACCACTGGGTGCTGCCGTTCCTGGGCGTGTACTGGCCGCTGGCGGTGCTGGTCCTCGGGCTGGTGTGGGTGCCGTTCGGGCTGGTCGCCCACGGGCTGCTGCGGCGCCTGTCCCCGGCCAGGGCGGGGGTGGCGCTGCTGGTGCTGCCCTCGGTGTGGGTGGCCTCGAGGCGCTGCGGTCGTGGCCGCACCTCGGCGGGACGTGGGGGCTGCTCGGGTCCGCGTTCGCGGTGCCGCGCGAGCGGGCCCAGCGGGTGCTGCTGTACGGCATCATCGGGGCACTGGTGCTGCGCGCGGTCTTCATCGTCTTGGGCGCGGCCGCGCTGCAGAGTGGCACCTGGGCGTTCCTGCTGTTCGGCGCGATCCTGATCGTCACCGCGTGGAAGATCCTCAAGGATGCGCTGAGCGGCAAGGAGCAGGAGGTGGACATCTCCTCCATGCGCTCGGTCCGCCTGGTGCGGCGTTTCATGCCGGTCACCAGCGACTACCGCGGCTCCCGCCTGGTGGTGCGCGAGCAGGGCCGGCGCGCCCTGACCCCGCTGGCGCTGGCCATCGTGGCCGTCTTCGGCACCGACATCGTCTTCGCGGTCGATTCGGTGCCCGCGGTGTACGGCGTGACCGACGACCCCTTCCTCGTCTTCGCCACCAACGCTTTCGCCCTGCTGGGCCTGCGGGCGCTGTACTTCGTGCTGCTGGGCGTGTTGGAGAAGCTGCGGCACCTCAACCACGGGCTCGGCGTCATCTTGGGTTACATCGGGGTCAAGCTCCTCCTGCACTGGGCGCACGGCATCTGGCCCGCGGTGCCAGACATCCCCACCCTCGTCTCACTCGGCGTCATCATCGTGGTCCTGACGACCGTCACGATCACCAGCGTGCACGCCAACCGCCGCGACGCCCGCCGCGATATCAAACGAGCCACCGTCCCACCCTCGGACGGTTAACTCGCGTGACACCTGATTTCGTCGCCGGTCCTGTTGGTCTGAGCGGGGCTCGTGGTGATTGCTCGGCGCCGTCAGCGCGTCGGCCAGCTGGTGGACTGCGTCAGACTGCCACACGGCGGGAGCAGGTCGATCAGCTGTAACGGTCAGCAGGCGGGCCAGTGGCCCGTGTACGCCGACCAGGCGCAGCCCGCCGCCCTTCTCCGCCAGGCGCTGCCCGGGAGATGAGCGTCCACAAGCCGGTGGAGTCGCAGAACCTCAGCTGACTCGCTTCCATGACAATCTTGGAGTGGTCTTGAGACGCAGGCCCCGGATCAAGCCCCAGCCGAATCGTTGCGGGGTGAGGAAAGGTGCTCATATCCAGTTCAAACCGGCCGTACAAGGCCGCGGCCTGCTCTGTCCGCGGCAATCGCCGAGCGCCCCCTCGACGTCCTATGTACCGGATAACCTCAGGTCCGGTACGGCTGAGGCCTTCGCCCTTCCCCGTTGCGGTCACCACGGCTACCACGGAGCGCACTCCTGTGCCGCGCCGCCAGAGCTGGCCCTGTGACCGCCTTGGTCAGAGAGCCGCCTTCCGTGTGCCTGGCCGCGCGTTTCCACTGGGCCGGCCGTAGCCTGATACCAGTAGCCTGCGGCCATGACTGAGATACTGACGCCGACTCCCGATGATGCCTTCGAGATGCTGCTGGACGGCAACCAGCGGTTCGTCACCGGCTCGCCGGAGCACCCCAACCAGGACGCCACACGCCGCACCGAGACCGCACCGGCGCAGAGTCCCTTCGCGGTGCTGTTCGGGTGCTCCGATTCCCGGCTGGCCGCCGAGATCATCTTTGATCGGGGACTGGGTGATCTGTTCGTGGTCCGCACGGCCGGGCATGTGGTCGGTTCGGAGGTGCTGGGCAGCATCGAGTATGGGGTGAGCGTGCTGGACTGCCCGCTGGTCGTGGTCCTGGGCCATGACTCGTGCGGGGCCATCGCCGCTGCCTGCGCCGCCGCCGACGGCGGCAGGGCGCCCGCCGGCTTCGTCCGTGACGTCGTCGAGCGGGTGACCCCGAGCGTGCTGGCGGCCCGCGCCGCCGGACGCGACCAGGCCGAGGAGATCCTCCACGAGCACATCCGGCACACCGTCGACCTGCTGCTGGACCGCTCCCGCGTCCTGGCCGAGCGGGTGGCCGCCGGCCGCCTCGCCGTGGCGGGCCTGTCCTACCGGCTGGCCGACGGCAGTGCGCAGCTGGTCGCCTCCCATGGCCTGAGCAGGGCTGCTGCCTCCGCACGGTGAAACCCGCTGCCGGCCGCCTGCCTGTAGCACGGGCAGGCCCGCGCGCTGCTGGAACAGTGACAAGATTGCGAGGGTGACGGGTGATGGCAAGGACCAGTGACATCGAGAAGGCGGCCGGTGTGCTGCGCGCCGGAGGCCTGGTGGCCTTCCCGACCGAAACCGTCTACGGTCTGGGCGCCAACGCCGAGGACCCTGCCGCCGTCGGGCGCGTCTTCCAGGTCAAGGGGCGCCCGCCCTCGCACCCGCTGATCGTCCACATCGGCGGCGCGGAGCACCTGGGCGACTGGGTCGAGGACGTGCCCGCGACGGCGCGCCTGCTGGCCGAACACTTTTGGCCGGGGCCACTCACGCTGGTCCTGCGGCGCGGCCGCCGGGTTCCCCTCGAAGCGACTGGTGGCCTGGAGACGGTGGCCGTGCGCGTGCCCGACCACCCCGTCGCACTCGCGCTGCTGTCGGCCTTCGGCGGCGGTGTCGCGGCCCCGTCCGCCAACCGCTTCGGCTCGGTCAGCCCCACAACGGCGAACCACGTCCGTGCGGAGCTCGGTGATGCCGTCGACTTCGTGCTGGACGGCGGCCCCTGCGAGGTCGGCGTCGAGTCGACCATCGTCGACGCCACGGGCGAGGCCCCGAGCGTCCTTCGGCCCGGCGGGGTGACGCGCGAGGACCTCGAAGCGGTGCTGGAGTGCCCGCTTGCGGTCCACTCGACGAGCCGTGTCCGGGTGCCGGGCCAGCATCCGTCACACTACGCGCCGCGTGCACGGGTCGTCCTCGTCGAGCCGGAGAAGGTCGTCGCCGAAGCGGAGCTCGCGCAGGAGCTAGGGCACCAGGTGGGCGTCCTTCTTCCCCCTTCCTTCGCCGACGCTGCGGTGAAGGCGCACGCCGTGGTGGCGGTCCCCGGTTCGATGGCCGCCTACGCGCGCGGCCTGTACGGGTTCCTGCGCGAGCTCGACCAGCGGGGGTGTGACCTCATCGTCGCGTCCTTGCCGGTGGAGGAGGGGCTGGGACTCGCGATCGCCAACCGGCTCCGCCGCGCCGCGGGGCCCCGCCGGTAGGAGAGGCGGTTTGCGGGGCAGCCTTCGGCCTTCTCCCTTACCCGTTCCCCAACCCTTTTCGAAGACTTTCCCCAGGTTCTGATGACCTGGTGGGTCGTGTTGGAGGGGACAGACGGTCTCTGCCAGTGTGAGCGAATGACCATGAGTGACCAACCGGGCTCGGCGCGGGATGAGCTAGCGCGCGCCTGGGTCGAGGTGCGGCCAGCAGGGCTACCTCGGGCCCTTCTTCACGTGGGCGACTCCTCCACACCTGTCTCGGCGTTCAACTGCGACATGCTGGCCAGGGAACTCCTGGAGATGGCGGAACTCGCCGAGCTCATGCGGGAACGCGCCCTGGCCCTGGACAATGAAGCCGCAGTGAACGAGATGCTCGCAGGGCTTTGGCGCGGGTTCGCCCGGCTACCAGGCATCCCCGGAGTGATCCAGCTCCTTCCCGGGATCACCGAGGAGGGACAGCCCGTGCTCCTGCTGTCCATGGTCGCAACATCTGCAAGCGTCCAGATGTCCGTTGAGGGCTGCCGGGAGCTGGCGGCATCGCTGAGCACGGTTCGAAAGGCCCCTAGGCAAACACGTTCTACAGCGCCACCTTCTCCTGCGGGCCTTCCCCGACTTCCGCCTACGGCTGCCGTTTCCGCTGAGCAGTCATGATACGGCCAAGAGATCTAATAGTCGCAGCGGAAAGGGGCTCCTGGCTCCGCCTGCCCCCGGCGGATACGCTTAGCCCGGCCGAGACGGCAGGCCCTGCGTGAGATCTCCCGCGTGAATCATCAACGTACGAGGCGGCAGCCATGACCATGCCGATCGTCGTGGGCGTGGACGGATCAGCGCCCTCGTTGCAGGCGGCGAGTTGGGCCGGGCGTGAGGCCGCGATCCGCGGCGCCCCACTGCGGATGCTGTACGCGGCAGCCCGATGGGCCCACGACGTCCCGCTCGTCCCGCAGCCTCCTACGTGGGGGACGGAGGCGGAGACCGCGGCCAGGGACATGCTGGACCACGCGGCCGTCCACGCCAGAGCAGGCAGAGCGCATCTGAGCGTCACCACCGACATCGTCGCCGACAGACCGGCGGACGCACTGGTCACTGCAGCGGAAGGCGCGCAGCTTCTCGTCGTGGGAAACCGTGGCCGCGGCGGCTTCACCGAGTTGCTCCTGGGCTCAGTGAGCCTTGACGTCGTGGCCAGAGCACCGTGTCCGGTGACCGTCGTCCGGCAGTCGCCTGCGGGTGATCGTGGTGAGATTGTCGTGGGTGTCACCGGAAAGCCTGGTCAGGACGGTCTCCTGAACTTCGCCTTTCGCGAGCCCGCGCTGCGCCGTGCCACCTTGCGGGCCGTCCACGCCTGGACGCATCCAGCCACGAGATGGCCGGGCGACATGCAGCCTGTCGTCTATGACGTCGAGGCGGTGGGCGAGGAAGAGGCCGTCCTGCTGGCCGAGGCCCTTGCCGGCTGGCGGGAAGAGTTCCCGGATGTCGTGCTCGTTCAGGACGTCGTCCACGAGCAGCCGGCAAGAGCGTTGATCGATGCCTCGGCCGAGGCCGACCTCGTCGTCATCGGGGCGCACAGCGGGGTTCCGGCCCTGCTCGGCATAGGGAGCACCGCTCATGCCGTACTCCACCATTCACGCGTCCCCGTTGTCGTGGTCCGCCCATGACCGGCCTGCCCGCGCGGCCGGGCAGTGGGCGAACAGGCCGGGTACGAAGGCGCGATGATCGCACGCTCGCATGAACAATGAACCCGATCGCTTGATTTTCTGAGGTCCTGAGCTGTGCGAGGAGCGACCATCGGCCAGAATCGCGTTTCTGATCCTGCTCGTCGGCTTAGGCTGGCTCGCGGCCGATCTCGGTGGCGTGTCCGGGCTGGAACGTTCCGGCGCCTACCTGCTGCTCAGCAGCCTGCTGCTCGCCGTGGGCCTGTACGGCAGCACGCACGGCATCGACCCGCGCCGAGGCCCGCCAGCACGGCAGGCTGATCCTGCTCGCGGCGACTGTCGGGGTGCTGCTGAAGGCGGCCTTCATCGCCGGCGTGGTCTATCTCGTCTCCGGCGACCCCGAGAGCGATGATCCTCGCGGTGGCCGTGGCCCAGATCGACCCGCTTTCGGTGGCCTCGGTCATGGCCGACAACCGGCTCTCGGACCGGGCCAAGACCATCCTGGGCGCATGGTCGTCCTTCGACGACCCGGTGACGGTCATCCTCGCCTTCTACGCCGTGTCGTGGGTCAAGCCCATCCAGGACGGACTTTCGGCGTCCTACCTGACCGACCTGGGGCTGAACGCGCTGTTCGCCGCAGTCGCCTACGCCGTGTGGCGGCTGGTCAGGAAGGCTCCGCCGGTGATGAGCCACCTGGCAGCAGGGGGCAAGGTCGGCTATCTGGGCGTGAGGGCCATGCGCGACTGGTGTCCAGGCGTGCTTGAAGCTGGTGTTGGAACCGACTTTCGAGGCGGATTCCCTCCCGTGCTGCTGCGATTCTCCGCCGCAATCGCCGGGCTCGCGATGCGATGGCCGAGCGCATCGCTTCGCCTCCCGATCTTATGACTCGATGAGATTCACTATCCGGCTCTGAAGATCAGGGACGGTTACCTCAAACGTCGGTAGTGGATTCGCTGCAAGATGAGAAGGGGTGTCCAGCGATGCGGGCCGCAGGGGTTAATTGGCCGTTTTCGCTTGGGCGGCAGTTTTATGGTGAGGTTCTTGCCGAGGGCCGGTAACCGCCACCGACGCGTTCGAGGATTTGCCGATCGGCGGCAAGAAAGAGGGTTCATACTGGTCTGGCACGTACATTTTCCTCCTACCACACAGTTTGACAGCATCGAATTGGGGCTTCATGTGGCGAAGGAGAGATGAGTCGAATGATCGCCCGCGACCTGGCACACGATTTCCCCGCCGTGCGGTCCGACGCGAGGTTGATGGACGTGCTGGCGGCCATAGTCCGCAGGAGCTTGCCCGGAGTCGTGATCCTGGACTCCTCTGGGCGTCCCCAGGCGACGCTCTCGCTACCGGAAGCGCTGGATTTGCTGCTACCGTGGCCGTTTCGTGAGAGCCCGACCCTGGCAGGGGTCTTCCCGGAAGAGATCGGGGACCGCATCCTGACCGAGGCGATCCAACGCCCGATCAGCGACTTTCTTCCCACACTGCCCCTTGTGGGGCATTGCTGTGGCCGCTCTACGGCCTTGGAGGTTGTGGTTGCGATGGCACGACAGCGTAGCCCGCTGGCCACGGTCTTTGACGCCCGCGCCGGATCCAACGTGATCTGCGCTCATCGTCTGCTCGCGCGACTTTTGCAGTCCCGCAGCGAGGGTTCTATGGGGCAGGAAGTCGGGTGCCGGTCATGATGGTCTCGTCAGGCCAGCCCAGCAGGCGTGCGCCAAGGGTCGCCGTTTCCAGGGCATGACGCTGGATGGGGTTGTTCAGGTCGTAGCCGGTGAGCTCACGGATCCGCTGCAGGCGATAGGTCACCGTGCGGACCCCGATGTGCAGGCGACCTGCCGTCAGCGTGGCGACAGCGCCGGTGGCGAAGTAGGCGAACAGCGTCTCAAGCAGCGCATTGGGGCCTCCTTTGGCTGCCCGCAACGGCCCAAGCACGGTCTCGACCAATTCGCTGATTGCCGCGTTGTCTCTCAAGAGCACCTGCAGAACGAGGAGATCGGATGCGTGTAGCATCCGGTCGGGAAGCTGCAGGCGGCGGGCGAACGACACCACGTTGCGGGCTTCCTCAAACGAGCGCACCACCCCGCCTGGCCCGTGATGGGCGCGGCCCACGCCGATCCGCAGTGACGCATCGTCCTTCATCATCTCCTGGACAAAGGAGCCGAACGCTTCGCTCACGCCCTTCACGTAGCCGGAGGACACGCAGACCAGCAGGCCTTCCTTTGTGGCGATCAGAATGTCGCGTACACCGAAGCGAGACAGCAGCGACGCTTCCACATGCCGTGAGACCGGACCACCATCGAAGAAGGGCTGTTCTGCCTCGGCGATGGCAACGATGTGCGCGCCGACCAGACGCAGCCCGAAACGCTCCGCTCGCTCGGCGAGGGTGCCGACGTCGCGGCGTCCGTGAAGTAGGTCGTCGATGAACTCCCGGCGCAGTGCTTCCTCGCGGCGGATCACCAGGCGCTGAGCCGCCTCATAGCCTTCCACCAGAGCCACGATCGACCGGTCCGCGGCCCTGAAGACCGCCTCCCCGGCGGACCGGAGCTCCTCCGCCCGCCTACTGCGGACTATCCCCGGCAGGACGGGTCAGGCCAGCCAGGTCGCACTCAGGCGCACATCGATGATCGCGCGCAGGGGGACGCCGTCGCGCGCCGCGGACTCACCACACTCGCGCATGCGCGACAGCGCGGCCGCATCCGGGCGTCGCCCCGTTTGGCTGACGTCGGCCAGCAGCGGCAGATAGTCCCTCAGCCACTGGGCAGGAACACCCCCAGCGTCAGCGCTGGCCCGGGCCGCTATCTCCGCCAAAGGCAAGCGGTCCGTATGCCCATCGCTTTCGTCCATATGTTCCCTACCCCAGTGATCGGTCATAGTTCTAGGTTCACCCGGAAGAGTGTGATCGAGCAAGGTAGAGATGAATATGTGCAGATATGTCGGGATTTACTTGCCGACGATCGGCAAATAAAGCGGCAGCCGTCAGTTTCTGGGAGAAGTGTCATGGAGTGGTTGGTCTCCGCGGCAGGTGCCGGGCTCGTCATGATCGCTTTGCGTGACATCTTCCACACTCTCTGGCACCCGGTGGGCCACGGCAGCCTGAGCCGCCTCGTCATGAGAGGGGCCTGGCGCATGTTCCAGCGCTCCATCCGTCGTGGACGGAGGACGGCCGCGGCCCTTGCCGGACCGCTGGCCATGGTGACGGTGGTGTGCATGTGGATCTCGATGGCCGTGCTGGGCTGGACCCTCATCTACTGGCCGCACATCCCCGAAGCGTTCATCTTCGCGCCCGGCATGCAACCAGATCGGCGCACGGATCTGCTGGACGCTCTCTACCTTTCACTGGTCAACGTTGCCACGCTGGGCTTCGGAGACATCGTTCCGGGAGCAGGCTGGCTGCGCGTCGCGGCGCCAGTACAGGCAATGATCGGCTTCGCCCTCCTGACGGCGACCGTTTCCTGGGTGCTGCAGATCTATCCAGCGCTGACACGAAGAAGGTGCCTGGCGATCGAACTGGCCGTCCTGCGCCGTAGCCACGCGACGAGCCGGCTCGTCCAGCCGGAGTTTTCCTTCGGCGCCAGCCTGCTGTATGACGTGGCTACCAAAGTTGTGCAAACCCGTGTCGACCTCGTCCAGTACGCCGAAAGCTACTACTTCCATGAAGGCGATGACGATGCCTCACTGGCGGCGATGATCGGGTATGCCGTCGACCTGGCGGAATGTGGGCAGGCATCGTCGCGGGACGACGTCCGCCTCAGCGCCACGACGCTCGTGCACGCGCTGGACGACCTCGCCGTCATCCTCGATCAACGATTTCTCCATGTCGGTGGGACAACGCTGGAGATCTTCGACGCCTACGCCGGCGATCATGGCCGCGCGTTGGTCAAGGGCTGAGGTCACGCGGGCCTGTTCCGCCGCCTCCGCCGTGCATGGTCTACGCGGCCGTAGTCGGCGCGGTCGACATGATGGCCGGGAGCGCGGTCGACACGGTCGCGGTCCTGATAGACATCTGGAATGCTGTCACGGTCTTGGTCCGCGGTTTCGGCCTCGTGCAGGTGCCGGTAGGCGCGGTTGCGCAGGCGAAGGATTACCGCCGCCAGCAGCGCCGCGATGACCGAGCCGCTGAGCACGGCGATCTTGACGTAGTCGCCGCGTTCGGCTGCGGCGCCGAAGGCCAGCTCGCCGATGAGCAGCGACACCGTGAAGCCGATACCGGCCAGGATCGACAGGCCCAGCACGTCCACCCAGCTCAGCCCCTCGTCGAGGTGGGCCCGGGTAAAGCGGGCCACCAGCCAGGTCGCGGCCATGATGCCGATGTGTTTGCCGACGACCAGGCCGACGACGATGCCGATGGCGACCGGGTTGCTCAGGGCGGTGGCGGCACCGTCCAGCCCGCCCAGGTGCACGCCCGCCGACAGGAACGCGAACAGGGGCACCGCCACCCCGGCCGAGAGCGGCCGGAAGCGGTGCTCGAAGTGCTCGGCCAGCCCCGGACCGGTTTCGGGGCCGCCGGTGCGCCGGCGGCGCATGACGGGCACGGCGAAGCCCAGCAGCACGCCGGCGACGGTGGCGTGCACGCCGGAGGCGTGTACCAGGCCCCAGACCGTCACAGCCAGCGGCAGCAGCAGCCACCAGGACCGTACCCGGCGCTGCACCAGCGCGGTGAAGATCGCCAACGGCAGCAGCGCGGCCAGCAACGGGATCGGCGCGAGGTAGCTGGTGTAGAAGACGGCGATGATGACGATCGCCAGCAGGTCGTCGACCACGGCCAGGGTGAGCAGGAACGTGCGTAGCGCCGCGGGCAGGAATCGGCCGATCACCGCGAGCACCGCCAGCGCGAAGGCGATGTCGGTGGCGGTGGGGATCGCCCATCCGGCGGCGGCGCCCTGGATGTTCCGGTTGATCAGCAAGTAGAGCGCGGCTGGGACGATCACACCGCCGAGGGCGGCGGCGACCGGTACCGCGGCCCGCCGCGGCGGGCGCAGATCTCCGGCGACGAATTCTCGTTTGAGCTCCAGGCCGGCCACGAAGAAGAAGATGGCCAGTAGCCCGTCGGCGGCCCAGGTCGCCATGTCGAGGTTCAGGTGCAACCAGGTGGGGCCGATCGTGTAGGCGCGCACCTGTTCGTAGGCGGCTGACCATGGAGAGTTGGCCCATGCCATGGCCAGTGCCGCACCCGCCAGCAGCAGGCCCCCGCCGATGGTCTCCTGGCGGAGAATGTCGGCGATGCGACGGGCCTCAGCCCAAGAGCGCCGCCCGAACAGGCGGGGTGCGCGACGCGCGGGGCCAGTCATGAACACTCCAAGTTGTACGGCAGGCGGGCCCTCGTCCTCCTGCGACCGGGCTGGAAACGCCGGCCGCCTCATGTCGGTCGCCGCAAGCGCTCCAGCTAGGTGTTCAGGTCACACCGGCTCTCACGCGGCGTGCAGTTGCTCACGCAGGTGAGAGCAGGCCCTTGCCTGCAATCGGGACACGTGAACCTGGGAGAGTCCCAACTGTTGGGCGATCTCCGACTGGGTCTGGTTGCCGTAGAAGCGCAACAACAACACCGTGCGTTCCCGGTCAGGGAGGGCGCCCAGCAGCGGCCAGATCATCTCCCGCTCGATGACCAGGTCGAGCCGCTCATCCTCCTGGGCATCGGACGCCGTCGGCTGTGGCCGGGTGTCCTCTTGGCTCAGCATGACGTCAAGAGACAAGCAGCTGTAGACCCTGTCTGCCCTTAGTCCTTCGGCGACATCGGCCACGTCCACGTCGAGGTTCTCGGCCAACTCCTGCACGGTCGGACGGCGTCCGAGCTGCTGCGTGAGCTCGTCCACCGCGTTGTGGATCAGGATCTTCAGGTCCTGCACGCGCCGTGGCACGTGAACCGCCCACCCCATGTCGCGGAAGTGCCGCCGGATCTCACCCAAGATCAGCGGGACCGCGTACACGGTGAACGTGTTGCCGCGGCTGATGTCGAACCTGTCGATGGCCTTCACCAGGCCGATATTGCCGGACTGGATGAGATCCTCCACAGGCTCTCCGCGGTACCTGAAGCGCCAGGCCAACGCTTCGACCAGCCCTTGATGTCGACGGGCGAGCTCCTGCCGGAGCCACTCCCGGTGGGGATGACGGGAGGAAAGTCCGGCCAGATGCTCGAACATCCGCTTCTCGTCAGGGTCTGCCCAATCCGCCTTTCCACACCGCGACGTCCGGACGGTCACAGCAGTTTTCTCCAGCACCATCTCACCTCCCGGCTGTTGTCCCCAACCTGAAGACTGCCGGGAGAACGCGGTATGAGACTAGGGCTACCGGTTGCAGCCTCGATGGGCAGGATGTTGCCGCACAACGGCAACATCGTCGGCCTGCCGGGCGCTGGGGCTGGTTGGTTTACGCTGATCGACGCCAGAGCGCTTTCCGGCACGAGGCGCTAGGGCTAGGCGCGAGCGTCCCGTCCGTACCACGGCGCGTCCAGCCGGTGGTCGAGGCCGGCCATCTCGAGCAGCCGGTCGACTTGAGGTGAGCAGTTGACGAGCTTGATGCTCCGGCCCTGGCGCCAGAGATGCTGCTTGGCGCGGAGCAGTTCGCTCAGCCCGGAACAGTCCATGAACGACACCTGGTCAAGATCCACCTCGACGCGGCAACCGCCGCCCGGGTGCCGAATGTTCTCCAGCATGCTGCCGAGCAGCGCGGCGGTCGTCAGATCGATCGCGCCGCGCACCCGCACCACGGCGTGCCGGTCTCTGAGCTCCACGTTGACGTCCAACTGGTCCATAGCGAACTCCACGAAGGATGGAAGGTCATACCGGAGTGCGTCTTCCACGACGATGAACACGCGACTGTGTACCGCGGGCGAACTCGACTCGCTTTCAACGCCAGATCTGTGATCATGTCTCACCTCGCTTGCTCGGCATGGGCGCGGGATCTGGTGCTGTCACCGGTGTGCAGGAAAGAAGGCAGCGGGATGGCCATCGGATCACCTCACAGTCGCTTGGCGGGACGCACCCCTTCGCACCTAAGCCGAACCAGACGATCAACGGATGCTGGCCGTCGCAGCCCTCGCCGTTCCAGGCGTAGACCCCGGCACACACGATGGACGTGCATCTCCGCGGCTTCCGGGGCCAACCGCGGAGATGCCCGCATCACCACGCTTTCGTCACCCGTGGGCTGAGGGCAAGGGCCGCCCCCGGTAACGCCGAAGGGCGCCTACCTGCCGACGACCGGCAATCTGTCAATCACGCTGACATACCGCGAAGCGGTACGACGGGCAGCCGCCACCACCGAGGAGTTACCGGCGTCGGCTGCCTTCCAGGCCGCGCAGTGCCAGGGCCTGGCCTGCCGGTATGAGATTGCGGATCCCGGGCAAGGGGGGCGAATGAAGGGCGTCGCGCGCCATCCAGCAGGATCGACCACCCCGCACCGATCCTGGGGCTGCCCCGTAGACACTGACACGAGGTGATCGAGATGAGACTCTCCAGAGAGGAGCAGCGAGCCCTTGAAGAGATCGAGGAGCGACTCGCCTTTGAAGATCCCGATCTCGATGCCCTCCTCGCCAGACCGCATCAAGACGAAACCAGCATGCTGCTCTTCGGCGAGGCATGTCGAAAGGTCCACGCTGTGCCCGGGCAGGTGTGGCGGATAGCTGTCCTGCTATGCGTGTCGGTAATTCTCATAGTCGTGGGGCTCCTGCTCACAACCTCAAGTTAGGGCACCGCCACACCGGACTAGGGCCACCGGACGCAGCGGCTCCGGGCGGCGCGAGGATCGTCCGTGCGGTGGCACCCGTTCGCAAGAGAGGCCCGCGGAGATTCATGGAGGTGCTGTGGAGGTCACGGCGGTGGGCTGGGCCTTGACGGTCGGTGTGATCGTGGGGTTGCTGGCGCTGGATCTGGTGCTGGCTACGGTCCGTCCGCACGTGGCGGGTTTCGGCGAGGCGACGGCCTGGTCGGTGTTCTACATCGTCGTGGCGGTGCTGTTCGGTGTGGTTTTCGCTGGCCAGGTGGGCTGGGAGTACGGTGCCGAGTATTTCGCCGGATACATCGTGGAGAAGAGCCTGTCGGTTGACAATCTGTTCGTCTTCGTGATCATCATGTCGACGTTCGCGGTGCCGCAGGCGCACCAGCGCAAGGTGCTGACCTTCGGCATCATCGCCGCCCTGATCCTGCGAGCTATCTTCATCGCGGCCGGGGCGGTGTTGCTGTCGCTGTTCTCCTCATGTTTCTGATCTTCGGGTTGCTGCTGCTGTGGACGGCGGTGCAGCTGTATCGGCATCGGCAGGAGGATCCGGATGTGGAGAACAACGCGCTGGTCCGTTTGTCGCGCCGGTGGCTGCCGGTTACCTCCGACTACGTGGACGGGCGGTTGACTGCCCGGGATGACGAGCGGTGGATGGTCACTCCGCTGTTCATCGTGCTGGTGGCCATAGGCGGCACCGACATCCTGTTTGCGCTGGACTCCATCCCTGCCGTGTTCGGCGTGACGGAGCAGCCCTACATCGTTTTCGTGGCCAACGCGTTCGCGCTGCTCGGGCTGAGGGCGCTGTTTTTCCTGGTGACGGGGTTGCTGGACCGCCTGGTTTATCTTTCGAGCGGGCTCGCGCTGATCTTGGCGTTCATTGGGGTGAAGCTGGTCCTGCACTGGACTCACGGCCTGGATGAGCGAGTGCCGGAGATCACTACCCTCGTGTCGCTTATGGTCATCGCTGCGTGCTGACCGTCACCACTGTGGCCAGCCTGCTCAAGGTGCGGCGGGACCCGGCGGCTCGAGCGCACCCGGGGGCGGTCCTGGGCGCCCGGCCGCGGATCGCCTCCCAGGAACGCGAGAGCCGGGGTGAATGACCCCGGTGCCTGCGTAACCGCGTACCGCACCCTGTTCAGCACCGCAGATCGTCGTCTCGGGGGCGCGGGCCGCGGCCAGTGAGGCGGTGAAACGCCGTCTTTGACGTGGGCAATCAAGGCGGCATAGGCGAGGCCAGCAATCCGCCGCGCAGGTCAACCCCGGCGTCGGCCAGCGCGAAATATGCCCATTGCCATCTGGCCGGTCTCGCCCCAGCACAGCCGCAGGCCTCCCTGCCCGGCCCGGTTGGCGAGATACGCAGCGCGGCCGGCCGGACAGTTCACTCTTATGCTGGGGCCCGCAATCCCCACAGCCTTGCGGTCAAGGCGCCTGTCTGCGTCCCGGTTCTTCCGGGTCCTTAGGAGGCAAGTTCCCTGTCATCGTTCGCAGGTCGTGGGCCGCCTTCCGGCGAAGGCGTGCTTGCGTCCGGCTTCGCCTTCACAGCATCAGGCCGAGGAGGGCCAGCACAGCGCCGGACACGGCTAATGCCAGCAGGAACAACCACAGTGGCGCGGTGAAGTGCAGGTTCAGCCATTGCAGGGCGACCGAGGCGCCGTTTTGCACGATTAAGAGCGCGGTGGCGACGGCCAGCAGGATGCCCAGTGCCAGGCCGAGCCAGAACGATCGCGACGGTGGCGGGGACGTCGCGGTTCTCACCACACCTCGGAGATCGTCTTTCCGTCCGTCAGGGTCCTGCGCATGGAACGTTTCAGACACGAGGGCCTCCCTTCACCGTGCTCTGCACGGCTCCGTTCCGGTTGCGCCCTGGTGCGCTTACCCCTTTCCGGGATGACCCGCGTGGATGAGAAAACCTCCACCTGACGGACGACGCCGAGGGCCTGGCGAGAGAAAGCTGACCTGCGGCCCACCCGTGTGTCCGATCCAACACGATTTTGCCGCGGTGGGACCCTTCTCCATACATCCCGGCGGCGAAGAGCACGATCCCGAAGCCCAGCGTCGGACTCGCTTCGCCGGATCGTGCTCTCCACCCTCCGACATGCGCTGGCTCGCTACTCGGGCATGAGCACCTTGTCGATGACGTACACAGTGGCATTGGACGTCGGGATGTTGCCGCAGACCACTTTCGCGTCGTTGATCGTAAGATCGTCCCCGGAGCCCTTCACGGTCAGCTCACGGCCCTGGAGGGTCTTGAGGGTGGTGCCGTCCTCCAGGTCGGCGGGCGCCTTCTTGCCCTCCACCACGTGGTAGGACAAGATCCTGGTGAGCTGTTCCTTGTCCGCCATGACCGCGTCTCGTCTCTCCTGCGGGATGGCCTCGAAGGCCTCGTTGTTCGGCGCGAAGACCGTGATGTCCTTGGCGGAGTTCAGGCGGTCAGCCAGACCGGCTTCTTCCACTGCGTCCGCCAGCGTGGACAAGTCGGGCACCTCAGAGATCGCGGTCCCGACCGGCTGGCCGGCGATGCCTGCGAAGGTGTTCTCGATCGCGGCACATCCGGCCCCGAACGGGCTGCCTTCGGGTGAGGGTGACAGGTCTGGAGGCACCGGCGGAGAGATGTCGGGAGAGGGTGGCGAAATCTCTGGCGAGGGTGCGGGCGAGGCAGCGGATGCGCCGGCGGCGCCGGTCACGGTTGCGGCAAGCGCCAAGGCCGCCGCGAGAAGCATGCGTTTCACGGTGATCCCTCCCAGTCCGGTGGAACCAGGCTGTGACTCTGTCCACTCCAGGATCGCCGCCAAGACCGTGCATAGAGGCCATGAACAGGGCAAACGAGCTCAAGAAGCTGTTGAGTGTCGCCCCGGACATGGCGATCCAAACTCCCTGTTGGGCCTAGAGCACGCGTTGTGCCCATGCAGGGTTACCCGCGCGTTCAAGGGGTAACCGGGGCCGCGAAACAGCGAGCGCATACCTGCAGCGGGATGGGAGAAGGGCATGAAACTGCCGACGTTCGTCCTGGCGCTTCTCCTGGTGCTGGGCGCGTGTGGGAGCGAGGATCCAGGCGTCAGCACCGAGGAGTTCGCGCCCAATGTGGGAGCGAACGAGACCTTCAACAACATCATGATCAGAAACGCCTTCGTGCTCGGGGCGCCTCCGGCAGTCCCCCTGGCCCCTGGATCCAAGGCCCCCCTCTACGTGACCCTGATCAGTCATCGTGCCCAGCCCGACAGGCTCCTCTCCGTGCAGGCACCCGCCTGGGTCTCCAAGGCCACGATCCCTGGCGGGAGTTTGGAGCTGCCCCCTGGCCAACTCGTAGGCGGCGGGCCGAATCCTCAGCCTCTATCCACGGCGTGAAGTCCGAAGCGAGGTTAGCGAAATGAAGTGAGGTGTCCCCTGAACTGGGAGGATGGGAGTTCTCTACGCTTCCATCGCCCGCTGCAAAGGACACCTCGTAAGTTGAAATTCTCCCATACCGCCAGCCGTACGCAGGCGA
>NZ_VCKY01000097.1 GCF_005889735.1 Nonomuraea turkmeniaca | reverse complement strand
CCGCCCTTCCCCTCGGCGAACCACATCGCCCCGTCCGGCCCAGGCGTGATCACGGTCGGCAGCCCGTCGGCAGGGTCCAGCTGGTGGATCACCGGCTCCTGACCTGGCACCATCCTCCCGACACGTCCCTGGTGGACGAGCGTGAACCAGAGCGCCCCGTCCGCTGCGGTGGCGATGCCGTACGGCGCGCCCGCGTCGATCATGGTCAACATATGTGTCCCCCCGCGAGGTGTAGTGCCTTGCCTCGGAACCGTCGCGTGAGCGCGCGGTCGTGTGACACCACGACGAGCGTGCCGTCGTAGTGGTCGAGCGCCTGCTCCAGCTCCTCGGTGAGAAGCGGCGACAGGTGGTTGGTGGGCTCGTCGAGCAGCAGCAGGTCGTGCTCGGCGGCCAGCAGTCTGGCCAGCGCCAGCCGACGCCGCTGCCCGACGGACAGCTCGCCCACCTTCTGGTCCAGCGTGTGGGGCCTGAACAGGCCGGTGCTCAGCAGCGCCTGCCTGCGCTCGTCCTCGTAGCCGTGCCCGTAGGCGGCCAGGACGGTCAGATGCGGGTCGAACCTCACCTCCTGTGGCAGGTAGCCGACCTTGACGTGGTCGCGGGCGTGCTCGGCGATGGTCCGCAACAACGTCGACTTGCCCGCGCCGTTGGGGCCGCGTACCAGCAGCCGGTCGCCCGCCTCGATCGTCAACGCCTCCACCCGCAACCCATCACCGGCTCGCATGCCGTCACTGAGCCGCATGCCGTCACTGAGCCGCATGCCGTCACTGAGCCGCATGCCGTCACTGAGCCGCGTGCCGTCGCTGAGCCGCGACTCGTGACCGACCCGCACGTCACGCAGCTCGGCGACCACCACACGCCCATCCGCCGTGCGATCCGTGGGTTCGACGGAGGTCGCACGAGGGTTGATGAGTGCGGTGCCGGCCATCCCGGGCTTCTGGGCGGGTGTGGCGCCGGTGGTGAAGGCGCCGTGGAAGCGGAGCGGGTCCGGCGGGCGGGGGACCGGGTCGGCCTCCAGGCGGCGCAGGCGCTCGTGGGCGCTGCGGACGCGGCTGGCCACCGAGCTCTGCACCCGGCCCGCATTCCGGTCGTAGGCCATCTTGTTGTTGTCGCGCATCATCCGGCCGGCCGCCACCCGGTGGGCGGTGGTGGCGGCGTGTTCGCGCACCTGCCGGACCTCCTCGCGCCATGCCGCGTACGACTGCTCCCAGCGGGCTCTGGCCGCCGCCTTGGCGGCCAGGAAGCCCGGGTAGCCGCCGCCGAAGCGGGTGACGGCGCCGTCCTCGACCTCGAGCACCGCCGTGGCGACCCGGTCCAGGAAGACGCGGTCGTGCGACACCACGACCACCGTGCCCCGGTGCGCGCGCAGCCGGTCCTCCAGCCAGGTCAGCGCCGACCCGTCGAGGTGATTGGTCGGCTCGTCGAGCAGCAGCACCCGGGGCGCGGCGGCCAGGACGCAGGCCAGGCCCAGCCGTGCCTGCTCGCCGCCCGACAGGCTCGACAGCACCCGGTCGCGGCCGACGTGGGCCAGGCCGAGACCGTGGAACGCCTTGTCCACCCGGGCGTCGGCCTCGTAGCCGCCCCGGGCCTCGTAGGTGGTGAGCAACTCGCCGTATTCGTCCATGACCTCGTCGGTGAGCGCCGACTCCAGCTCGCGCATCCTGCGCTCCATGGCGCGCAGGCCGGCCAGCGCGGCGTCGATCGCCTGCTGGACCGTGTTGCCGGGCGGGAGGTCCAGCGTCTGCCCGAGGTAGCCGGCGTCGCCGGGCATGGTGATCTCGCCGTTGTCGCACCGCTCGATCCCGGCCAGCAGGCGGAGCAGCGTGGACTTGCCCGAGCCGTTCTCGCCCACGATGCCCGCGCGCTCGCCCGGCTTCACGGACATGGTCACGTCCGCGAGGACGACGTGTTGTCCGTACGACTTGGAAACCCTCTGGAGGTGGATCAGGATGGAACTCCAATCGCGACTGTTGTAGCGTTAGTGTGCCACAGGGAAAGCTTAAACGCAACTGGAGTAGTTTTTGGACGTGACAAGCAGCAGACGCCCGGGAGGGCGGAGTGCGCGGGTGCGCGACGCCGTGCGCCAGGCCACGCTGGCCGAGCTGGTCGATCACGGCTATCCGGGGTTGACGGTCGAGCGGGTGGCCGAGCGGTCAGGCGTGCACAAGACGACCGTCTACCGGCGCTGGGGCAACGTGGAGGGGCTGATCTCCGACGCTCTCGAGCTGGCCAAGGACGAGCCGTGGCCGGTTCCCGATACCGGGTCGATCGAGGGTGATCTGCGGGGCATCGTCCAGCTCGTACGTTCCGGGTTCGCCGATCCCGAGCTGGGCCCGGTGTCGTCGGCGTTCGTGGCGGCGGCCGTGCAGAACGCGGAGGCGGCGCGGGCGTTGCACGAGTTCTTCATGGCCAGGCACGAGCAGTCGGCCGAGGTCGTGCGGCGGGCGGTCGCTCGGGGTGAGCTGCCGGACGTCGTGGACGTCAGGGAGGTGATCAGGGTGGCGGTGGCGCCGGTCTACTACCGGTTGTTCGTCGCGCACGAGCCGGTGAGCGAGCGGGACGCCGACCGCGCCGCCGACGCCGCCCTGGCCGCGGCCCGCGCCGGCGTGCTCTGACGCGGCCTCCCGCGCCCAGCGCCCCGCGCCGGAGTCCTCCTGCGCCCAGCGCCCCGCGCCGGAGTCCTCCTGCGCCCCGCGCCCCGCGCCGGAGTGCTTTAGGACTCCTCCTTCGTCCCGCGCAACTCGAAGTCGTCGAACGTCGTCTTCAGCACGGAGTCGCTGCCCTTCGGCGTGCGCGCGAACAGCCCGACGTACCCGTTGCCGATGCCGTTCGGATCGTCCACCTGGTGGACCTGCTCGTCGTTCACCCACATCGCCAGCCGCACAGCAGGCCCGCGCTGCTCGCACGAGGCCACGATGCGGGCCGGCTTGCCGCGTGCGCCCTCGACCAGGACCGGCTGGGCCAGCGTGCCGCCGGCCCCGTCGACGATGCGCCTGATCCTGGCCATCCCCTTCGTGTCCAGCCCGAACTCGTAGTAGGTGTCGTCATCGTCGGAGTTGTGGCAGTAGATGCCGTATTCGCCGGTGCCCGACGTCCGCTTGACCTCGGCGGTGACACCGACGACGACGCTCGAGGGCAACATCGGGGTCGGCGTGGCGGAGGGGTCGGGCGTGGCCGTGGGCGTGGCGACGAGGAAGGGGATGGGCGCCTTCGCCCACCGCTCCTCGTACCCGTTCTCCACGTCCAGCCCGTACGTGCCGTCGGTGCGGTAGCCGTAGCTGCTGGACGCCTCGGGATCGTAGGTGCCGCTCCAGCCGCCGGACGTCTGCGTGAAGTCCTCCGCGTACAGCACGCCCAGATCGGGCGGCCCGCTCGGGCCGAGCACACTCCAGGCGGCCACGCTCGCGCCCACGAGGAGGACGGCGGCGCCCGCGAGCGCCCCGTACAGCTTGCCGCGGCCCGCCTTCTTCGCCGGCTGCACGTCGGTGTACGCCGTGGTCGCGTGCTGCCAGGCCACCTGCACGGTGTGCACGGCCTGCTCGGGTCCGGCCGACCGCCCGACGAGGTGGTCGAGCAGCTGCTGGGCGGTGGGCCGCACGGCCGGGTCCTTGCGCAGAGCCGCCCCCACCAGCTCGCGCAGGCCGGGCTCGACGTCGGTGAGGTTCGGCTCGGTGTTGAGCACCTGGTAGACGATCGCCGGCAGCGTGTCCCCGCCGAAGGGGGTCCGCCCGCTGGCGGCGAACGCGATCAGGCAGCCCCACGAGAACACGTCGCAGGCCGGCGAGATCGGATCGCCCCGCAACACCTCGGGCGCCATGTACCGGGGCGTGCCGACCAGCTCGCCGGTGCCGGTGACGCCGCCGAGCGTGTCGAGCGCCCGCGCGATGCCGAAGTCGATCACCCGCGGGCCGACGGGGGACAGCAGCACGTTCGACGGCTTGAGGTCCCTGTGCACCACCCCGGCCCCGTGGATCGCGGTGAGCGCGGTGGCCACGCCGACGGCCAGCGCGTCCAGGCTGGAGCCGCGGAGCGGGCCCGACTGGCGTACGGCCTGCTCCAGATTGGGGCCTGGCACGTATTCGGTGACCACGTACAGCTGGTCACCGTCCAGCGCGGCCTCGAGCACCGCGGCCGTGCAGAACCTGCGTACCCGCCGCGCGGCGTCGGCCTCCCTGCGGAAGCGCATGCGGAACTGCTCGTGCTGGGTCAGCTCCGGATTGATCACCTTGACGGCGACCCGCTGCCCCGCGGGGTCCTCGGCGAGATGGACCGTGCCCATCCCGCCGCGGCCCAGCACGCTGAGCAATCTGTAGCGCCCGATCTGGGAGGATTCGCCACTCACGCCGCGTTAGCTTACCGACACTAGCTTGATCGCCGCAGACCTGTGGACACAGCGCGTACATGATCGAGCGACGGGAGCCCTTCCGCGGGCCTGGCGACGAGCACGCGGCAGCCCGCCGACCGGGCCGCCGCGATGCCCGCCGGGCTGTCCTCGATGGCGACGCACCGCGCGGGCGCCGCGCCCAGCCGCCGGGCCGCCTCCAGGTACGGGTCCGGGTACGGCTTGCCGCGTGCCGTGTCCTCGTTCGCGATCACCAGGTCGAACGGGTGGTCCAGGCGCGGCAGCACCAGGTCGACCACACGCCGCGGGGAGGCGCTCACCAGGGCCGTCGGGATGGCGGCGGCGGCCAGGTCGGCCAGGAGCTCGCGGGCGCCGGGCACGATCGTCACGTCCGCCGCGACGCGGTCGGCGAAGGCGTCGGCCAGCCGCCCGGCCACCACGGACACGCCTGCTCCGGGTCCGAGCGCCTGCCCGGCCAACGGCTCGTCCCAGGCAGCCCGTGGCCCGCCCCGATCGTCGTGCCGCGGGCGTCCGCCCGGCTCGTCCCGCACCAGGTAAGCGGCCACGTCCTCGACCGTCCGGCCGTGCACGTGCGGCACGTCCGCCGGGCCCAGGCGGCGACCGAGGGAAACGGCGACGGCGGCGGCCGTCTGCCACCACAGCCCTTCGGTGTCGACCAGCGTGCCGTCCATGTCCAGCAGCACGGCGTCGGGCCCGGGGCCCGCGGACGGCGCGTCGGGCCCGGTGGCCGCGAGCGGGGCGCCGGCCGCGTCCGGCCGACGCCCCGAGGGGTCAGACGGCATCGGCGACCACGACGGGTGCGGGGACCGTGACCGTGCGGGCCGCCACCAGTACCGGCCGCTCCACCAGCCGGACCGCGACCCGCGTGCCGGGCCCCAGGCTGGCCGCCTCGTGCCCGGGCACGTCGGCGAGGACCTCCCCGCCCGCCACCGCCACCCGGAGCCGTACGGACGCGCCACGGAAGGACGCGGTGACCACTTCGGCGCCCCCGTCCTCATCCAGGTCGACCCGCACCGCCTCCGGACGGATCAGCACGTCCACGGATGGATCCGCAGGAACCTTCCCGTCCACGGGCAGGAGTTGCCCGAGCACCGACACCTGATCCCCGGTGACCTGCCCGGCCAAGTGGTTCATGGTGCCGACGAACTCCGCCACGAACGGCGTGGCCGGCCGGTCGTAGACCTCGGCAGGCGACCCCACCTGCTCGAGCCGCCCCTCACGCAGCACCGCCACCCGGTCGGCGACCGACAGGGCCTCCTCCTGGTCATGGGTGACGAAGATCGTGGTGATGCCCAGGTCGAGCTGGAGCCGGCGGATCTCCTCGCGCAGCGCCACACGTACCTTGGCGTCCAGCGCCGACAGCGGCTCGTCCAGCAGCAGCACCCGCGGCTCCAGCGCGAGCGCGCGGGCCAGCGCGACACGTTGCTGCTGGCCGCCGGAGAGCTGGTGCGGGTAACGGTCGGCGTGCTGGGGGAGCCCGACGAGCTCCAGCAACTCGTCCGCCTTGGCGTGCCGGACCACCGCCGGCACCTTGCGTACCCGCAGGCCGAAGGCGACGTTGTCGCGGGCGTTGAGGTTCGGGAAGAGGGAGTAGGACTGGAAGACCATGCCCGCGTCCCGCTTGTTGGCCGGGACGTTCGTGATGTCCCGGCCGTCCACCAGCACCGCGCCGGAGTCCGGCCGCTCGAACCCGGCCACGCACCGCAGCGCCGTCGTCTTGCCGCAGCCCGAGGGCCCGAGCAGGGCGACGAACTCGCCGGGCGCGATGATCAGGTCGAGGCCGTCCAGCGCGACCGTCTTGCCGAACACCCGCCGCAACGCGCGGAACTCCACCGATGCGGTCATTTCTGTTTCTCCCTACCGAAAACGGTGGACACGGCGAGCAGTAGCAGCCAGATGAGCAGCAGGCTGAGGATCGACACGGCGACCGAGAGCTGCCCGGCGGAGCCGGAGGCGGTGACGATCCACACGGCGAACGGCTCGTACCCCAGCAGGCTGGCGACGGTGTACTCGCCCAGCACCAGCGCCAGCGTCAGGAACGACGCGCTGGCCAGCGCCGAGCGCAGGTTGGGCACGACGACCCGGAACAGCACGTACGGCCACGAGGCGCCCAGATTGCGGGCCGCCTCGACCAGCGTCCGCACGTCCATCGTCCGCAGCCCGGCGTCCAGCGACCGGTAGACGAACGGCAGCACCAGCACCACGTACGCCAGCACCAGCACCACGGGGAACCCCGGATCCTGCACCGCGATGATCGTGGCCCAGAACGGCGTCGGCGCCAGCACGTCCGTCCCCACCCGCAACGACGTCCCGATCCCGGCGACGAACGTGATCGGCGGCACCACCAGCGGCAGCGTGCAGAGCACCTCCATCACGGGCCGCAGCCGCGGCGCGAACAGCCGCACGGCCAGCATCGCGGGCAGCGACAGCAGCAGCACCAGCACGATCGTGGCGGCCGCCAGCCCCAGCGACAGCAGCAGCGACCGCACGAACCCCTCGGCCGTCAGCAACTCCCCGTAGGCGGACAGCGACACCCCTTCGACGGGTGTGTGGACCGTGTACCAGAAGGAGGCGCCGAGCGGGATCAGGAAGTACGCGGCGGCCAGCAGGAACACCACCCCGCGCCACACGCGAGGCCGCGCGGCAGCCCCGGAGACCCGCTCCAGCCCGGTCAGTGCAGCCATCGGGAGCTCCTCCTCTGCAGCGGCAGGTAGATCGCCATCACCAGCCCGGCCACCACGATCATGTCGAGGCTGAGCGCCAGCGCGATGTTCTCGTAGCCGATCAGCACGTCGCCGGTGAGCGCACTGGCGATCTTCAGGGTGACGAGCGGCACGACGGTGCCGACCATGGCGTTGGCGGTGGCGTACGCGGAGAAGGAGGACCCGAAGAGCAGCACCACCCCGCCCAGCATGGCCGGCGTCAGCACCGGCAGCGCCACGAACCGCCAGTAGTGCCAGGCGGTCGCCCCGTTGTTCGCCGCCGCCTCGCGCCACTGCGGCCGCAACCCGTCCAGTGCCGGCGCCATGACCAGAACCATCAGCGGGATCGAGAAGTAGAGGTAGACCACCGCGAGGCCCCAGAACGTGTACAGCGAGCCCGACGGCAGCCCGATCAGGCCGCTGACCACGCCCGAGTTGCCGAGCGTGGCGATCCAGAAGAACGCCAGTGGCACCCCGCCGAAGTTGGCCAGCACCCCGGAGGCCGTCAGCACCGCCTCCCGCAGCAGCGTGAAGCGCGAGGTCACGACGGCGTGAGCGAGGAACGTGCCGAGCACGGCCCCCAGCAGCGCGACCACGGCCGACAGCCGCACGCTGCCGATCATGGCGGTGAGGTAGCCGCCCTGCAGGCTCTGCGCCAGGTTCGCCAGACTCGGCCGCCCTTGGGCGGTGAACGCCCCCGCCACCAGCGCGATGGCGGGGACTCCGAAGACGAACGCGAAGAACGCCAGCAGGGGCAGCGCCCCCAGCCAGCCCCTCGAACGGGTCCGGTTCATCCCGAGATCGCGGCGTCCCAGCCGCTGGCCAGCTTGGCCTTGGCCGCGTCCACCTGCGCGGTCGTCGGGAACGTGGGCGTGCCTTCCACCGCGGGCAGCTTCTCGGCCAGCGCCTTGTCCGCGGTGCCGTCGGTGGTCATCGACGGCAGCAGCACGGGACGGGCGAAGCCCTTGAGGAAGAGGTTCTGGCCCTCGGCGCTGTAGAGGTACTCCTGCCAGAGCCTGGCCGCCGCCGGGTGCGGGGCGTCCTTGTTGATGGCCTGGGCGTACATCTGGAAGTACTTGCCGTCGGACGGCACGTTGACCTTCCAGTCGATGCCCTTGGCCGTCATCTGGGGCGCGTAGGCGGCGTTGTTGTAGTCCCAGTCGATGCTGATCTGGGTCTCGCCCTTCTCGATGGTGGCCGGCGTGGTCTCGACCGGGTTGTAGTTGCCGACGTCCTTGAGCTTCTTGAAGAACATGATGCCGGGCTGGATGTCGTCGAACGAGCCGCCGTTGGCCAGGGCGGCCGCGTACACGCCGGCGAAGGCCGAGCCCGCCTTGGTCGGGTTGCCGTTCATCGCGACCTTGCCCTTGTACTCGGGCTTGAGCAGATCGGCGAAGCTGGTCGGGCAGTTGGTGATCTTCTTCGCGTCGCAGCCGATCGACACGTAGCCGCCGTAGTCGTTGGCCCAGAGCCCGGTCGGCTCCTTCTGCCCCTCGGGGATCTTGTCGAACGTCTGCACCTTGTACGGCGCGAACAGCCCCTCGGCGGCGCCGCTGAGCGCGAACGACTGGCCGAGGTCGAGCACGTCGGGAGCGCGGTCCTGACCCTTGCGGGTCTTCACCGCGTTGATCTCGTCGGCGCTGGCCGCGTCGGGAGTCTCGCTCTCGATCTTGATGCCGTACTTGGTCTGGAACTTCTCGATGATCTCGCCGTAGTTGGCCCAGTTCGGCGGCAGGGCGATGACGTGCAGGTTGCCCTCCTTCTTGGCGGCCTCGACGAGCTTGTCGAAGCCGCCGAAGTCGGCGGCGGAGGTGGCGGTGGCCGCGTTCACCCCGCCTTGGGACGCTTGTGTGGTGGCCTGGGTGCCGGGGGCGGCGCCGCATGCCGCGGTGACTACGGTGAGGGTTGCGGCAAGGCCGGCCGCGCGGGCGCGAGATGTGAACACGACGCCTCCACTATGCAGGGGGTGTGGAAAGAAGCTAGAGGAACTTGTACAAACAAGCGAGCACTAGTAAGTCGCATGAATGTTGCTCTTTCGTGAATGGGAAGGGGCGGCCATGGTTGCGCGCTATGAACTGATCGCCGATGAGCTGCGGGAAGAGATCCTCTCCGGCGCGTACCCGGTCGGATCCCAGCTCCCGAGCGAGGCCGAGCTGGCCGGGCGGTTCCGCGCGGCCCGCGGCACCGTGCGCCAGGCGGTGGCCGTGCTGGTCGCCGAGGGCCTGGTCGGCTCCAGGCAGGGTGCAAGGCGCATCGTGCTCGGCGCCGCCCGCAGCCAGAGCTTCGCCGAGTTGCACAGCTTCGCCCAGTGGGCGCGCGCGGGCGGCTACCGCTTCGGCGGCCAGGTGATCGAGCAGCGCCGCCGCCGGGCGAGCGCCGCCGAGTCCGCCAGATTAGGCGGCGGCGAGGTGCTGGAGGTGCTGCGCGTGCGCACACTGGAGGACGAGCCCGTCCTCGTCGAGCGGACGGTGTACGCCGGGTGGGTGGCCTCCGTCGTCGAACGGCTGCCCGCCGACTGCGAGTCGGTCACCGAGGCGCTGTACGACACGATCGGGCTCGTGTTCGCGTACGGCGAGCACCTCATCGACGCGGTCTCCGCCGGGGTCCACGACGCCCGTCTGCTGGGCGTGCGCCGCGGCAGCCCGCTGCTGCGCCAGCGCAGGACCACCACCACCCACGAGGGCCGCCCCGTGGAGACCTCCGACGACCGCTACCGCGCAGGCAGCGTGGCCTTCAGCATCCGCAACTCGATCGGCGCGAACCCGCTCGTTCGGCAGGCAATCGACTTGCGATCTCGGGGCTGAGAACATATGTTCGACTTATAAGCGCCCGCCTTCCCCCGGGTGGCTCAGCTATAGGACCAGAGCCGCGGGGAGAAGCGTCTTGAGCAGACTCTATGGCGATCCGATAGAGGTGTGGACCCGGGACGGGGAGCCGACCCAGTTCGTCTGGCGGGATCGGCTCTATCTCGTCCGCCGTGTCCTGGACCACTGGGTGGTCGCGCGCGAGTGGTGGAAGACCGGCGAGGGCGACCCCGGCGAGCGCCAGTTCTGGCGGGTGGAGGCCACCCCGGGGCGCGAGGTCGGCTCGTACGAGCTGCGGTACGACACCGCCAGCAACGGCTGGTTGATGCTGAGGGCGTGGGACTGATGGCGCCCCCGTTCCCGCACCTGGACGTGTGCTCCGCGTACTCCATGCGCTACGGGACCGCCTTCCCGCAGGCGCTGGTGCGCCGGGCGGCCGAGTTCGGCATGGACATCCTGGCGCTGACCGACCGCGACGGTCTCTACGGCGCCGTCAAGCACGCCCAGGCGTGCGCCGAGGCCGGGATCGCCCCGGTGCTCGGCGTGAACCTGGCGCTCGACACCCCGGCCCCGTCCCTGCTTCCCGGCCTGCCCGTTCCCCGCCCCAGGACCGGGCCGAACGCCGAGGACCGGATCACCGTGCTGGCCCGCGGTCGCGGCTGGTCGCGCTTGTGCCGGCTGGTCACGGCCGCCCACTACGCCGGTGAGCGCGGCAAGCCGGAGGTGACCCGCGAGCTGGTCGGCGAGTGGGCGGGCGAGCCGGGCGGCGACCACGGGTTCGGCGCCGAGGACGGCCTGGTCGTGCTGCTCGGCCCCCGGTCCGACGTGGGCCGCGCGGTGGCCGAGCGGCGCGACGAGCAGGCCAGGACGCTGCTCGGCCTGTGGCGGGACGCGGTGCCCGGCGTGGTGATCGAGCTGGTCGACCAGTACGGCTACCGCGACGCCACCACCGCCGTACGCATGCTCGGCCTGGCCGAGTCCATGGGCGTGCCGGCCGTGCTCACCAACGCGGTGCGTTACCTGGACCCGGTCGACCACCAGGTCGGCGACGTGCTCGACGCGGCCCGCCAGCTCGTCCCGCTGCACCCGCGCCACCTGGACCGCACCACCTCGCACGCCTATCTCAAGGGCACCAAGGAGATGTGGCAGGTGGCGGCCAAGGTCTGCGGCGCGGACCAGGAGCGGGTGGCCCGGCTGCTGTACACGACCAGGCGGCTGGCCGAGGCGTGCTCGATGGAGCCGCTCGACCTGCTCACGCTCCGCAACGACCCGCCGAACCTGCACCTGCCCGAGATCGGCCGCGACCCGGTGCCGCTGCTGCGCCACCGCGTCGAGGACGGGCTGATCAGGCGCGGCCTCGACCGCTCCGGCGACGCCGGCCGCCGTCTGCGGGACGAGATGGCCATCATCGAGAAGAAGCGCCTGTCCGGATATTTCATCGCCGTGGCCGGCATCACGGACATGATCCGCGGCATGGGCATTCGTTGCGCCATCCGCGGCTCGGGCGCCGGCAGCCTGGTCAACTACCTCATCGGCATCGGCGAGGTCAATCCGCTCGACCATGACCTGCTCATGGAGCGTTTCCTGTCCGAAGGCCGCATAGGGCTGCCCGACATCGACGTCGACGTGGAGTCCGCCCGCCGGCTCGACTGCTACAAGGCCATCTTCGACCAGTACGGCGAGGCCCGCGTGGCCTGCGTGTCCATGATGGAGACCTACCGGGCGCGCAGCGCCATCCGTGACGTCGCCGGCG
Source organism: Nonomuraea turkmeniaca (assembly GCF_005889735.1). Classification (GTDB taxonomy): domain Bacteria; phylum Actinomycetota; class Actinomycetes; order Streptosporangiales; family Streptosporangiaceae; genus Nonomuraea; species Nonomuraea turkmeniaca. The sequence goes on along the minus strand of NZ_VCKY01000097.1, from coordinate 25,984 downwards.
CGATGGGCCTGCCGCCGCACGAGATCGACGCGATCGCCAAGGCGTTCCCGCACATCAGGGCCAGGCAGATCACCGCGTCGCTGCACGACCTGCCGGAGTTGCGTGACAGCCGGCTCAACGAGGCGGGCCTGGACCGGGTGTTCCGGCTGGCGGAGAAGCTCGACGGCCTGCCCAGGCACATCGCGCTGCACCCGTGCGGCGTGCTGATCGGCAACATGGGACTGCGGGACAGGACGCCAGTGGAGCGCAGCCTGCTGGAGTTCCCGATGTCGCAGTTCGACAAGGACGACGTGGAGGAGGCCGGGCTGCTCAAGCTCGACGTGCTGGGCGTGCGGATGCAGTCCGCGATGGCGTACGCGCTGAGCGAGATCAAGCGCGTGGACGACGTCGTGGTCGAGCTGGACACCCAGCATGGAGACGACCCCGGCGTCCGGTACGTGCCGCACGACGACCAGGACACCTACGACATGATCTGCGCCTCCCGCACGCTCGGCTGCTTCCAGATCGAGTCGCCCGGCCAGCGGGAGCTGGTGGCCAAGCTGGAACCGCGGACGCTGCACGACCTGATCGTGGACATCTCGCTGTTCCGTCCTGGGCCGGTCAACTCCGACATGGTCACCCCCTACTTGGAGGCCAGGCACGGGTGGCGGCAGCCGCACTATCCGCACGAGCGGCTGCGGGAGGCGTTGAAGGAGACGCACGGCGTCGTGGTCTTCCACGAGCAGGTGCTCAGGATCATCTCGGTGATGACCGGGCGGGACCTGTCGTACGCCGAGAAGTTGCGGCGCACCCTCGACACGCCGGAGGGGCGGGATCGGGTGCGCCGGGTGTTCGTGCCCTTGGCCCAGTCCAACGGCTTCGACGACGCGTCCGTGGAGCGGGCCTGGCAGGTGCTGGACGCGTTCGGGGCGTTCGGGTTCTGCAAGGCGCACGCGGCGGCGTTCGCGCTGCCTACCTACCAGTCGGCCTGGCTGAAGCGGCACCACGCGGCGGCGTTCTTCGCCGGGGTGCTCACGCACGAGCCCGGCATGTACCCGCCGCGCGTCATCATCGACGAGGCCAGGCAGTGCGGGATCAAGATCCTGCCGCTCGACATCAACAAGTCGGGCAAGGACTGGCGGGTGGAGCGGCTCGGGCCGCGCGCCCAGGCGCGTGTTTCCGGGCCTTCGCGGCCGTCGCGCGTGGAGTTCAGGATCGGCGAGATCGGCAAGGGGTACGCGTTGCGAGTGCCGTTCTCGGCGATCAAGGGGGTGAGCGAGGCGGAGGTCGAGCGGATGGTGGCGGGGCAGCCGTACACGTCGCTGGCCGACTTCTGGGACCGTGCCCGGCCCTCGCGGCCCACGATCGAGCGGATCGTCCAGGTCGGCGGCCTGGACGCGCTGCACGACCTGCACCCGGGCGGGCCGCGCTGGCGGCCGGGCGAGCTGACCAGGCGTGACCTGATCGCCCAGGTCGGCGCGCTGGAGCGGGGCTCCTCGAGCGGCGTGCGGGCCGGTTCGCGCGCCTCCAAGCGCTACACCTCCACGCGCCCTTCCTCGGTGGAGGAGCCCTCGGTGCAGCTCCCGCTGGGCTTCACCGAGCACCTGCCGCCGGGGGAGCTGCCCGAGATGACCGAGACGGAGATGGTCGAGGCCGAGCTGGAGATCCTCGGCATCGACATCAGCCGGCACATCATCAGTTTCCACGACGAGCTGCTCGACCTGCTCGGAGTGGTACGTTCCAAGGATCTTCTCGCGCAGCGCAACGGGGCCGAGGTGCTGGTGGCGGGGGTCAAGGTGGCGACGCAGACGCCTGCCGTGCGCTCGGGCCAGCGGGTCATCTTCGCCACGCTCGACGACTCGACCGGGCCGATCGACCTGACGTTCTTCGAGTCGGTGCAGGGGCGGTGCGCGGCCACCGTCTTCGGGTCGTGGCTCATGCTGGCCAAGGGGGTGGTCCGGCGGACGGGCACGCGGGCGGTGTCGATGCGGGCGGTGGACTGCTGGGACCTGGTGGACCTGGACGCGCTGTGGCGCGCCCAGGGCATCGACGCGGTCCGCGCGCTGCTGGCCGAGAGGCCCGAGCAGCCGGCCGGTGTCCGAGGGCGCAGAATCGAATACCCCAACGGCTTCCGCCTCTCTCCCTACTCCGACCTCGGCCCGGCTGTCGTCACCCCGCCCCAGCGCCTGTGGCACGCCAGCCCGGGCAGCTCCGGCCCGACAGCCGCCTGATCCGCCATGGCGGCGGGCTCAGCTGGTGCGGCCGAGCGGTGTGGAGCCCCGGGCAGGCTGGGTCCGGCGGGAGAACGTGCGAATGGTGGCGAGCGGTGAACGGGCGGCACGCTGCAGCCGGGTCAGCTCCCGCACGGTGCACGCGCACAAGACCGCCGCCACCGCCGCGCATCCCAGCTCCAGCACCCCCATCCCCGTCAGATCCCCGGCGGACGCGTCGAGCGGCAGCCGGACGGTGATCAGCGCGAGCGTCGCCAGCCAGCTCGCCCACCACCCCGCGAGCAGCGACAACCACCGCCCCCGCTGCCCCGCGGGCGGCCTGGCCCTCCGCCACACCTCGTCGATCAGCACCACGGGAGCGACCAGGTTGACGCCGGGAATCAGCCACGCGGCCGCGACAGGACCCGTCGGGGCCGAGCGGTCATTGGCCTGCCTGGCGCGTACCAGCCACGTCACGAAGGCGGCGCCCGCCGCGATCGAGGTGCCCGCCACCAGCATCATCAGCAGCGCGAACACCGTCACGGCCCCCACGACCGCCTCCGCGTCGGCCCCGTGCGGCCGCCCGCCGAACTCGGCGAGCTGGGCGGCGAGCCGGTGCCCGCGGGTGTGTTCGAAGATCACGAGGGCGACAAGGGAGAGGATCTGCGCGGCAAGCGTCACATATACGGCAGAGGCGGCTCTGGTAGGCGGTGCCTGGGTGTAGCGCACGATGTTCTCCCCCCGGGCCATGCGCTGAGGTTCTGATTCACTTGTATCCCGGCAGCCCCGCCGTTAATCAGCTCACCACGCCGGATTCCCACGCCCAAGCCGCGATTCCCACTCGATTTCTGACACCGAGTTTGGCCTGGATGCTCCCCAGGTGTGTCTTGACCGTCGACAGGGACACGAACAACTCCGCGGCGACCTCCTGGTTGGTGCGTCCCCTGGCCACCAGCCGGACGACGTCCAGCTCGCGGTCGGTCAACGGGCCGTTCGCCGGGACCGCGGCCCGTGGGGGTGGCTGGGTCAGGTGCTGCAGCAGCCGTACCGTCACCGACGGCGACACCAGCGCGTCGCCCGCCGCGGCCGCCCTGACCGCCTCGATCAGCAACGTGGGCCCGCTGTCCTTGAGCAGGAACCCGGTCGCGCCCGAGCGCAGCGCCCCGTACACGTACTCGTCCAGGTCGAACGTCGTGACGATGACCACCCGCAGCGGGTTCTCCACGCCGGGACCGGCCAGGATCCGGGTGACCTCGATCCCGTCGAGCTTGGGCATCCTGATGTCGAGCAGGCACACGTCCGGCCGCAGCCGCCTGGCCTCGGCGACGGCCTCGGCCCCGTCGGCCACCGCCGCGACGACCTCCATGTCCGGTTGAGCGTCCAAAATCATCTGGAAGCCGGTGCGTACCAGTTGCTGGTCGTCGGCGATGAGAACCCGAATAGTCACGGCCCCAACTCTAGAGATCAGTCGTTCGGCCGATGCCGTTATGGACGCACGGCCGATCCCCCGCACCCCGGCCCGCCGGGAGTCTGTACGCCATGAACGATGTGCTTGTTGGACGAGCCCTGGTCAAGAGGTTCGGGCAGACGGTCGCCCTGGGCGGCGTGGACATCACGGTACGGGCCGGTGAAGCCGTGGCGATCATGGGGCCGAGCGGTTCCGGCAAGTCGACCCTGCTCCACTGCCTGGCCGGGATCATGAAGCCGGACGCGGGTGAGGTGCACCTGCTCGGGCAGCGCATCGACGCGATGGGGGAGCGCAAGCGCAGCGCGCTGCGCCGCACCCGCTTCGGGTTCGTCTTCCAGTTCGGGCAGCTCCTGCCGGAGCTGCCCGCCGAGGAGAACGTGGCGCTCCCGCTCATGCTCGGCGGTGTGCCCAGACCCCAGGCGGTACGGCAGGCGCGCGAGTGGTTCGCGCCGCTCGGCCTGCACACGATGGAGTCCAGGCGGCCGGGCGAGCTGTCGGGCGGGCAGGCGCAGCGGGTGGCCATCGCCAGGGCGCTGGTGACCAAGCCGGCCGTGGTGTTCGCCGACGAGCCCACCGGAGCGCTCGACCAGCAGACCGGGCAGGACACGATGCGCCTGCTCGTGGAGGCGACCAAGCACAACGACGCCTCGCTGATCGTGGTCACCCACGACCCGAACGTGGCCGCCTGGTGCGACCGCACGGTCGAGGTCCGCGACGGCCGGCTCGTGTCGACCGGGGTACGCGCGTGAACCTCGATCTGACGTGGCGGCTGATCAAGGGCGGCGGCCGCAGGGGCCTGCTGGGCACCTGGCTCACGCTGGGCGCGGTCGCCGTGTCCACGGCGCTGTTGCTGTTCGCCGTGGCCGCGAACTTCGCCTTCGACGCCAGGGCCGAGCGCGGCGCCTGGCGTAACCCGGTCCCCGCCGCGTCGGGCCCCGCAGAGTCGGACGCGGTGGCGATCGAAGCCTCGCGCTACGACTACGTACGCGACCAGGCGATCCCCGTGGTCGACCTGGCCGCATTGAAGCAAGGCGTGCCCGCTCCGCCCGGAATGCCGCGTTTCCCACGGCCGGGTGAGGTATGGCTGTCACCCGCGCTCGCCGAGCTGGCCAGGCAACTCCCCGCCGACCAGCTCGCCAAGCGGTACCCGGATCCGGAGGGCGTGCTCGGCGACGAGGCCCTGGTGCATCCGGACGAGCTGGTCGCGGTCGTCGGCCACGAGCCGGACGCGCTGGAGATGACCGCGCCACGCAGCGACGACCGGATCATCGCCAAGCCGCCGGTCAAGGTGTCCAGCCTGGCGGGCACCCCGAGCGAGGACGCCGAGGCGTACCGGGCGCTCGCGCTGATCGCGAGCGTGCTCATGGTGGTGCCGCTGCTGGTGTTCGGCGGTGCGGCGGCCCGGCTCACGGTGGCCAGGCGCGACCAGCGGCTGGCCGCGCTCAGGCTGGTCGGTGCGACGCCGGGCCAGGTGGTGGCGATGACGGTGGCCGAGGCGATGATCGTGGCGCTGGCCGGCGCGCTCGCGGGCGCCGCCGTCTTCGCCCTGGCCGTGCCGCTGCTGGCCGGGATCGAGATGCAGGGTGGCCCGTGGTTCGCCGGGGACCTGTTCCCGAGCCCGCTCGCGCTGGCCGGGGTGCTGGTCGCGGTGCCGCTGCTGGTGGGGTTGTCGGCGGTGGCCGGGCTGCGGCGGGTCGTGGTGAGCCCGCTTGGCGTGGCCAAGCGGGAGACGCCGCCGGCGCTGCGGTTCGTCAGGGTGCTCGCCCTGTTCGTGGTGCTGGCCGTCTTCCCGCTGCTGACCAGGGGCACCGGCGTCGGGATCGTCGCGGTGGCGCTCGCCCTGGCGTTCCTCTGCATCAACCTGGTGGGCCCGTGGGTGGTCGGCCTGATCGGCCGGATCACGGCGCGCGCCGCCCGCGGCCCGGCTCGGCTGCTCGCCGGCCGCCGGCTGGTGGACGATCCGCGCTCGGCCTGGCGCACGGTCAGCGGTGTGGCCTTGACCGGCTTCGTGGCGGGCTTCCTCGGCCTGCTCAGCCCGGGCGTGTTCGCCGGCGAAGCAGCGCCTCCCCAGCTGCGGGTCACCGCGCCGTCCGGCCAGGTGACGCAGGTCGCCGAGGAGGCCAGGGAGCGGCTGGCGGCAGCCGGGGTGACGGCCACCGTGCAACCGTCGAAGCAGGCCGTCGTCGCCGCCCTGGGCAGCTCCGCGGACGCGGCCACGCTGGACCGGGCCCGTACGGCGCTCACCGGGCTCGTCCCCGGCCGCACGCCCACGACGGAGGCCGACGACCAGCGGTCCGGCAGCGAGATCCTGACCGACGTCCGCGTGGGCACGATCGTGGTGTTGTCGGTGTCGTTCCTGGTGGCCATCGCCAGCGCGGGCATCACGGCCGCGTCGTCGATCCTGGACCGGCGGCAGACGTACGGGCTGCTGCGGCTGGCCGGCACGCCGCTGGAAGTGCTGGATCGGGCCCGCCGCGCGGAGACGCTCATCCCGCTGACGGTCATGGGCGGCGGGGCGATCCTGGTGGGAGCGTTCTGCGCCGTGCCGTTCATGATGGGGCAGGTCAGCACGATAGGGCTGATCACCCTCGGGGCGTGCGTCGTCGCCGGATTCGCCGGGGTGATCGGCGCGGGGGCCCTGAGCAGGCCCCTGCTCCGCTCGGTCACCGCCGACCCGGCCCCGCGCCCCGACTAGCAGCCCTACCCCTGGACGAGGTCGCGGATCAGCCTCAGCGAGGGCTCGTCCCGGGGCCCCATGACGAGCATGCTCGTGACCGGGCTCTTCCGCCACAGCTCGAGGCGTTCCTTGATCCGGCCGGGCGGGCCGACGAGCGAGATGCCGTCGGCCAGCTCGTCCGGGATCGCCTGGAACGCCTCGTCCTTCCGCCCGGCCAGGTAGAGCGCCTGGATGTGCTCGGCGGCGTCGGCGAACCCCATCCTGCCGATGATGTCGGCGTGGAAGTTGCGGTGCCTGGCGCCCATGCCGCCGATGTACAGCGTGAGCATCATCTTCACGCCGTCCAGCGCGGATCGTACGTCGTCGGAGATGATGACCATCACCATGGCCGCCACGTCGAAGCCCTCGGGGGCGCCGGCGAGCGACTCCCCGTACATCTCCTCGATCTTGGCGGGGAACGCGAACAGCGGCAGCCAGCCCTGCGCCACCTCGGCCGCCAGCGCGACGTTCTTCGGGCCCTCCGCCCCGAGATAGACGGGGATGTCCGGGCGCAGCGGATGGGTGATGAGCTTGAGCGGTTTGCCCAGGCCGCCTGCCAGCGGCAGCGGGTAGTGCGGGCCGTCGCTGGTGACGGGCTCCTCCCGCCGCCACACCCTGCGCATGATCTCGACGTACTCGCGCGTTCTGGCCAGCGGTCTGGCGAACGGCTGCCCGTACCAGCCCTCCACGACCTGCGGTCCCGACGCGCCCACACCGAGCAGCAGCCGGCCTCCCGTCAGATGGTCGAGGGTCATCGCGGTCATCGCCGTCGTGACCGGCGGCCGGGCCGAGAGCTGCGCGACCGACGTGCCGAGCTTGATGCGGCTGGTACGCGCTCCGTACCAGGCCAGCGGCGTGAACGCGTCGCTGCCGTACGCCTCCGCCGTCCACACCGAGTCATAGCCGAGCCGTTCGGCCGCCAGGACCGTCTCGGTCGCGTCGTCGGCGTGGCGCTGCCAATACCCCAACTGGAGCCCGAGCTTCATAGGACACCTCCGGAATTAAGTTCTATTACGGCCGTGGCGGGCGCGGGTGTCAATGGAGGATCTTCCGGGGAAATCACAGTCCGTGGTCAAAGGTCTCCGTCGTGTCGCCTGTCTGCTGCTGCTTCTCCCGCTCCTGCCGGCCGCCGAGCCCGTGGTCGCCGCGACCGCGCCCAGGCCGAACGTCGTGCTCATCGTGGCCGACGACCTCGAGGCGGGCACGCTGGCGTACTTCCCCAACATCACCCAGCACCTGGTACGCGAGGGCGCCTCGTTCGACCGGTTCTTCGTGACGAACTCGTGGTGCTGCCCCTCCAGGGCGTCGATCCTGCGCTCCCAGTACGTCCACAGCCATGGCGTCTTCACCAACACCGCGCCGGAAGGGGGATTTGACAGCTTTCATGCCCAAGGTCTGGAACGTTCCACGATTGGGGTATGGATGCAGAACGCCGGATACCGCACGGCGCTGATGGGCAAGTTCCTCAACCACTACCCCGGCGATACCGCCGATGAGGAGTACGTGCCGCCCGGCTGGGACGAGTGGGCCGTGCCGGTGCGCAACCTCTACGAGGAGTACGGCTACCGGCTCAACGAGAACGGCATCCTCGCCGACTACGGCTGGGCCGAGGAGGACTACCTGTCCGACGTGCTGGCCCGCAAGAGCCGCGACTTCATCGCCGAGTCCCAGGAGCCGTTCTTCCTGTATCTGGCCCCGATCGCGCCGCACCATCCGGCCAACCCGGCCGCGCGGCACATCGCCGCCTTCCCGCTGGTCATGGCGCCGCGGACGCCGTCGTTCAACCAGGTGGACGCGAGTCTGGAGCCGCTGTGGATGCGTGAGCTGCCCATGCTCGACCAGCCGCAGATCGACGCGATCGACGAGCGCCACCGCGCCAGGCTGCGGGCCATGCTCGGCGTGGACGACCTGGTCGGCTCGGTGGTGGAGGCGCTGCGATCGACCGGGCGGCTGGAGAACACCTACATCATCTTCACCTCGGACAACGGCTTCCACCTCGGGACGCACCGGATCCCGAACGGCAAGACGACCCCGTTCGAGGAGGCGATCCGCGTCCCGTTCGTGGTCCGCGGCCCCGGTGTGCGGGCGGGCTCCACGATCAACCACCTGGGCGTCACGGTGGACCTGGCGGTCACGATCGCCGAGCTGGCCGGGGCCACGGCCCCGGCGTTCGCGGAGGGACGCTCGCTGGTGCCGCTGCTGCGGGGGCAGTCGCCGGCGAAGTGGCGCAAGAACGTGCTGGTCGAGTTCACCAGGCCGGCCAACCGGGCGTCGGCCAAGCAGACGCCTGTGCCGGCTTATCAGGCGTTGCGAACCGATCGGTATACGTACGTGCGGTATGACACGGGGGAGCGGCAGTTGTATGACCTGCAGGTGGATCCGTACCAGCTGCGGAACCTGGCGGGCGAGGCCGATCCCGTCCTGCTGGCCGGTCTGGACGAGCGGCTGGCGGGGATGGTGGCGTGCTCGGGGGCGAGTTGCAGGCAAGCGGATATGCGGGAATGACGAGAGATCAGAAGCCGGGGTTGCCGACGCTCCCGGGACGGAAGGTCAGCCGATCGGGCCGCCGAACAGAATTGCCTGCATGTTCTTCAGCGGGCGAGGCGTCCCTCGTCCGCTTCAGCACCTCGTTCAGGTCCGCAGCCAGCGCCCCCCGCCCGAGCAGGGTCAGGGCCCTGTCGCCTGTGGGTGCGTCCTCCCCGGCTGATCGCGCGACATGACGCAGGTCGTTCTGCGCCTCCTCGGCCTGGCCCATGGTCGACTCCTCACGCCTCGGCGGTGCGGGCGGTCGCGGCCCGGGCCGACCGGTGGGGCGTGACCGCTCAGGGGCGTGCTCTTGAGCCCAGATGCCGGCGGAGCGGGACCCCCTCCGTCAGCGGTACGGCTGATCCGGCGTCGCCCGTTCAAAGGGATCAGTGTTCACCGGGGAACAATGCCGGATACGCATGGGCCAGGTGCTCGGAGGTGGCTCGTGCGGCTTCGTCGGCCTCGCCCCGGTCGATGGCCTCCAGGATGCGCACGTGGTCGGCACGCAGGATCGAGGTGTCGCCGAGGCGTTCGACCGCTTCGACCGCGTACCTCCGCATCGAGTCGCGGAGCGAGCGCATGATGGCGGCGATGAGCCGGTTGCCCGACGCGTCCGCGATCGCGCAGTGGAAGGCCGTGTCATGCTCCACGAACTCCTCCGCCGTCCGCGCCCCGTCCATCCCGGCAAGGGCGGCGGCGAGGGCCGAGGTGTCGGCCCGTGCGGCGGCCGCGCGGGAGGCGGCCCACTGCTCGATCATGTGCCGGGTGTCGATCACCTCGCGCGGTTCCAGACTCGCCAGGCCGAGGTGCAGCCTGAGCAGGTCCGTCAGCGCCGAGTCCGGGCGTGAGATCAGCACCGCGCCCGCGTCCGGGCCCCGGCCGACCTGCGAGGACACCACGCCGAGGGTCTCCAGCACGCGCATGGCCTCCCGTACCGAGGAGCGGCTGACCCCGAGCTGCTCGGCGAGCTGGCGCTCGGCGGGCAGGCGGTCGCCCGCGGTCAGGCCGTCCTCGGCGATGCGCCGCTCGATCTGCGCGAGCACGTCTTCGAACGTCCGCGTGCGCTTGACCGGACGCCAGTCTCCGCCGCCCACCGAAGCCTCCCTGATATGGTCAGACCATACTGTGGTCAGACCATACCAACGGGAACCCTGCTCGTTGGCTGCCGAAGGATCGGCGGTCATCGGGCGTGGCCTTGGAAGGAGAGCCGTGCGAGTCGCCCTGTTCATCACGTGCGTGAACGACACGCTCTTCCCCGGCACCGGCAAGGCGGTCGTGTCGCTGCTGCGCAGGCTCGACTGCGACGTGGACTTCCCCGCCGCCCAGACGTGCTGCGGTCAGATGCATGTCAACACGGGCTATCGCGCGGAGGGCGTGCGCCTGGCGCGCCACTTCACCGAGGTCTTCGCCGGGTACGACGCCGTCGTCGCGCCGTCGGGCTCGTGCGCGGCCATGGTGCGCGAGCAGTACCCGAAGCTGGCTCGCCCGGGCAGCAAGGGGGCGGCGGCGATCGCCGAGGTGGCGCCGAAGGTGTACGAGCTGTCCGAGTTCCTGATCGATGTGCTGAAGGTTGACGACGTAGGCGCATATTTCCCGCACCGGGTGACATATCACCCGACGTGTCATTCGCTCCGCGGGCTCCACCTCGGTGACCGGCCGACCCGGCTGCTGCGGCATGTCCGGGGCCTGGAGTTGGTGCCGCTGCCCGGGGCCGAGGAGTGTTGCGGCTTCGGCGGCACGTTCGCGGTCAAGAACCCGGCGGTCTCCGCCGCGATGGGCGCCGACAAGACCCGCAGCATCATGGACACCGGCGCCGAGGTGTTGTGCGCGGCGGACAACTCGTGCCTGATGCACATCGGTGGCACGCTGAGCCGCCAGAAGACCGGGGTCAGGACGATGCACCTGGCCGAGATCCTCGCGTCGACGGAGGAGGCCCAGTGAGCGCGACATTTCTCGGGATGCCCGGAAGTTTCCCAAAGAACGCTGAGAAAGCCGTACAGAACTCGCAGCTTCGCTACAACCTCCGCAAAGCCACCCACACCATCCGCGGCAAGCGGGCGAGCGTCGTCGGGGAGCTGCCCGACTGGCAGGAGCTCCGCGCGGCCGGCAAAGCGATCAAGGACCACACACTCCGCAACCTCGACCGCTACCTGGTCCAGATGGAGGAGGCCGTCACCAGGGCCGGCGGCACCGTGCACTGGGCGAGGGACGCGGCCGAGGCCAACCGCATCGTCACCGACCTGGTCAAGGCCACCGGCGAGACCGAGGTGGTCAAGGTCAAGTCCATGGCCACGCAGGAGATCGACCTGAACCAGGCGCTCGCCGCGGAGGGCATCACCGCGTACGAGACCGACCTGGCCGAGCTGATCGTGCAGCTCGGCGACGACTTCCCCAGCCACATCCTGGTCCCCGCGATCCACCGCAACCGCTCGGAGATCCGCGAGATCTTCCTGGACAAGATGCCCAAGGTCCCGGAGAACCTCACCGACGACCCTCCCGCCCTGGCCGAGGCCGCCCGGCTGCACCTGCGCGAACGGTTCCTGAAGAGCAAGGTCGCGATCTCCGGCGCCAACTTCATGGTCGCCGAGTCCGGCACGCTGGTCGTGCTGGAGTCCGAGGGCAACGGCCGCATGTGCCTGACCCTCCCGCAGACGCTCATCAGCGTGGTCGGGATCGAGAAGCTCCTACCCTCGTGGCGGGATCTGGAGGTGTTCCTCCAGCTCCTTCCGCGTAGCTCCACGGGTGAGCGGATGAATCCCTACACGAGCATGTGGACGGGGGCGGTCGAGGGCCAGGAGTTCCACCTGGTGCTGCTCGACAACGGCCGCACTGACGTGCTCGCCGACGAGGTCGGCCGTCAGGCGCTGCGCTGCATCCGCTGCTCGGCCTGCCTGAACGTGTGCCCGGTGTACGAGCGGGCGGGTGGCCACGCGTACGGCTCGGTCTATCCGGGCCCGATCGGCGCGATCCTCACCCCGCAGCTGCGTGGCATGGGCTCGGACCTGGACGCCTCGCTGCCGTACGCCTCCAGCCTGTGCGGCGCCTGCTACGAGGTCTGCCCCGTCGCCATCGACATCCCGGAAGTCCTGGTGGACCTGCGGGCGAAGGCCCCGCACGCGGCCGCCGAGCGGGCCGGCATGAAGGTCGCCGGCTGGATCTTCAACGACCACACCCGGCTGGCCAAGGCTCAGCGCGCGGCCATCCGGCTGCGCAAGCTCGTGCCGAAACGGCTGCCCGGCCCGCTGTCGGCCTGGACCGACACCAGGGACATTCCCGACATCCCGGAAGAGTCGTTCAGAGATTGGTGGGAGCGGAATGAGCGCGCGTGAGGAGATTCTCGCCAAGATCGGCAAGGCCGTCGCCGGCGCGGAGGACGTCGAGATCCCCCGCGACTACCGCACGACACAGCAGGTGGAGGACCTGGTCGGCCTGTTCGCCGAGCGCGTGGACGACTACCGGGCGATCGTGCACGTCCTGCCCGCCGCCGAGGTGCCCGCCAAGATCGACGAACTCGTCGCCGGGCGGCGCATGATCAGGCCCGGCGGCGAAGGGTGGGAGGACCTGAACACCGCCGACGGTGTCGTCACCAGCTGCGCCGTGGCGGTCGCGGAGACCGGCACGATCGTCCTCGACCACGGCCCCGGCCAGGGGACCAGGGCGCAGACGCTCGTCCCCGACTACCACCTGTGCGTGGTCAGGGCCGATCAGATCGTCTCCTGCGTGCCCGAGGCCATCGCCAGGCTCGACCCGGCCCGCCCGCTGACCTGGATCAGCGGCCCGTCGGCCACCAGCGACATCGAGCTCAACCGGGTCGAGGGCGTGCACGGCCCCAGGACGCTGGAAGTGATCATCAGTACCTGAGTACGGCCGCCACGTCCTTGACGTCGTCGGTGAACCACAGCTCCGCGTCCGTCATCGCCGCGGCCCTGGCCAGCGCCGAGTCCGCGCGTTCCTGGACCGGGTCGTCCACGCCCCAGCGGCGCAGCTCCTCCGGGTCGGTGGCGAGCTGGGTGCCACCCTCGCCGGTCCAGACGGGCTTCGGCAACTCGCCCGGTGAGAGCACGGCATGCACCCGGCCCTCGCGCAGGGCGTGCGCGACGCGGGCCATCCCGACCGGGCCCGACGCCTCCTGATGGCGTTCGAGCAGCTCGGCCCGCCTGCGGTCGAGCCAGTCGTCCAGGGCCTTCTCCACGTCCTTCTCGAACTGGCCGTGGTCGGCCCGGCTGCCGTGCTCGACCATCATGACCCGGTCGGCGGACTTCGTGCCGAGATGGTGCAGCAGGTACGAGCGCGACTTCGGCTCGCCGGCCACCAGGATCAGCTCCGCGCCGATCCGGCGCACCTGCTCGTCGATCTCGTGCGCGACGGCCACCGCGTTCTTCTCCCACGTCTCGTCGACGGCCCGCTCGTACCGCTTCTGCGACCAGCCGCCCTGCGCGGTCTTCTGCAGCGGCCACTCCTCGGCCTCCACGATGGTCCGGCGCGGCGACCCGCCACCGAACACCGTCACCTCCGCCCCCGCGTGGTCCACGATCACGCGGAGGTGCGGCACGTTCTCACCACGCTGCATGAGCATGGGCGTGACGTGCGGCAGCGGCGACCACACGGCCAGCTCGTACGGCGCCTGCGACAGCGACTCGGCCAGCGCCACCTCACCGTGCGTGGCGAACATCGCCCGCCCGGCCGCCGCCTGCTTCGCCTCGCCCTCCAGCGCGTCGAGCGTCGCCGCGTCGGCCCCGTCGAGCTGATCGCGCATGCCGCGCCAGCGTTTGTCCCGCTCAGCGCCGGTGAGCGCGCCCAGGTACACCGACGCGTACGGGCCGCGCCGCTCGTACAGCGGCCGGATGAAGTCGAGCCGCACCGGTCACCACCTCCGCTTCTCCACGCCGAGTCCGAGCGCCTTCGCCACCTCGGCCACATTGACGTACCGGCGATCGGGGAGGGATCCGACCATGTCCACCACCCGGTCCGGCGCGCCCGCGCGGTCCGCGTGGCCCACCAGGTCGTCCTTCGACGCGGGCCACTTGCAGTCGCTGAGCCACTTGGCCAGGTCGCTACGGATGTCGACGCCCCGCTGGGTGATTCCGGCGGGGGTGCCGGGCTCGTGACCGGGCGGATACGACTGCTCCGACCGCTCGCCGGGCGCCGGCATGTCCTCAGGCTCCTTCCATTCCTCGGCGTGCGTCGTGCCGCCGCCGCGGACCATGCCCTCGGTCTCGTGCTTCTGCTGGTCGTCCAGACGGGGGCCGTGCTTGTCGCTCCCACGTTGCTGCATGATTCCCTCACTCCTCTCAACTGCGGCCCCTACCCCCGCTTTCGTGGGCAAACATCGCGACTGTGTACCCTGCCGACCGTGTTCGATCCCGACGTCAGCATCGTCACGGCCCGGCTCACGCTGCGTCCGTTCGGCCCCCAGGACGCCGCCAGGGTCCGGTCGATCGTGGGGTCCGGCGCGCGTTTCCTCCCGCCCGGCGCCCCCGCCCAGGCGTCCGGCGTCGCCCAGTGGCTGGCGCACGGCGTGCACGAGCTGCGCGCGTCAGGGCAGGGCGTCCACCTGGCCATGACGGACGTCGACGGGGTCGTGGTGGGTGCCATCAGCCTGTTCAAGACCTCGTGGAGCGCGGGCACGACCGAGGTCGGGTACGGCGTGCACCCCCTCTACCGAGGCCGCGGCCTGGCCACCGAGGCGGTGCGCGGGCTGGTCGAGTGGGTGTTCGCGACCACCGAGCTGCGCAGGATCGACCTGACGGCCAACCTGGACAACGCCGCCTCGCTGCGCGTCGCCCAGAAAGGGGGCTTCACCTGGGAAGGCGTGCTGCGCTCCGCGGTCATGGAAGACGACGGCCCGCACGACCTGGTCGTGTTCGGCCTGCTGCGCGGCGAGGGCCGCGGCCCGGCGCCCACGCTGCCCAGGACGGAGCTGTGCACCCCGCGCCTGCTGCTGCGCCCGCTCGAGCCCGCCGACGTGCCCGACCTGGCCGCCACCGCGGCGGACCCGCTCACCCAGGCCAGGACAGGGGTGCCGCGCGGGTACACCGAGGAGCACGCGCGGCAGTTCATCGAGAGCACCGAGCGGGTGCGGCTGCAAGGCGCGGGCATCGCCTGGGCAGCGCTGGAGACCGGCCGGTTCGCCGTGAACGTGGATATCAGGGACGTCGACTGGACGAACCGGACGGCCGAGGTCGGCTACATGACGGCCCCGTGGGCCCGCGGCCGCGGCTATGCCGGCGAGGCCGTGCTGGGGGTCGCGCGCTGGTTGTTCGAGCGGCAGGGTTTTCACCGGCTCCAGCTGCGCGCGGCCGTCGGCAACCCGGAGTCGCAGCGGGTGGCCGAGAAGGCGGGATTCAGCCGCGAGGGCGTCGCCCGCGCCAGTCTCGCCGGCGAGGACCTCGTCGTCTTCAGCCTCATCGCGTCCGATCTCGCCCAGGGCGAGCCTCGGTGAGACTTGGTGAGCCCAGGGTGCGCGGTGTCTGCCGCTCCCACCTGGCCTGAGGGCACACCGGACTGACCCTTGCACCCTTTGTGAAACCCCTCCGCAACCGTCACCCTTGAGTGGAGGAGAGTGAGGCGCAATGATCACGGTTGTCGGCTGGGACGGATCCGAGCTGTCGGCCAAGGCGGTGCAGCGGCTGCACGAGGCGAGCCTCGTCGTGGGGCCCGACGCCATCATCGGGCAGCTCACGCTCACGGCGCAGACCGCGGCCGACGGGGGGCTGCTCCAGACACTCGACGACCACCTCGAACACGGCGAAGGTCCCGCCGTCGTGATCGCGGAGGGCGATCCCGGATTCTTCGGCGCGGTGCGCACGTTGCGGGCGCACGGCTTGAAACCGGACGTGCTGCCCGCGACGTCGCTGGTCACGCGCGCTTTCGCGTGCGCCGGGCTCAACTGGGAGGACGCGCTCGTCGTCGCCCCGTCCGGCCCGCGCCAGCTCAACCGCGCGGTGAACGCCTGCCGCGCCCATCCCAAGGTCGCGCTGCTCGTCGCGCCCGGCGTGGGCCCCGGGGACATCGCCAGGGAGCTGGCCCCCACCACGCCGCGCGCGCTGATCGTCTGCGAGGACCTCGGCGGGCCCGACGAGCGGGTCACGCACAGTCGTATGGGCGAGGCCACGACCCGGCCGTGGAAGGACCCCGACGTGGTGCTCATCATCGACCCGCTGCATCAGCCCAAGGAGCCCAGCTGGGTGGCGGGGGCACAGCCGGGTCCCGCCGAGTGGGCACTGCCGTTCGAGAGCAGGATCCCGGCGGAGGTGCGGGCGTACATCCTGGCCAAGCTGGGTCCCCGGCTCGGCGACCTGGTGTGGGACGTGGGCGCGGGCGCCGGCGAGATCGCGGTGGAGTGCGCCAGGATGGGCGCGGCCGTCGTGGCCGTCGAGCGTGAGGAGGAGTCCTGCGCCAAGCTGCGCGCCAACGTGCTCCACTACGGCGTGAAGGTGGCGCTGACCAGGGGACAGGCGCCGCCGGCGCTGGAGCCGCTGCCGGACCCTGACGCGGTGTTCGTGGGCGGTGGCGGCCCTGACGTGGTCGTGGCCTGCGCGGCGCGCCGGCCGCGCTCGCTGGTGTGCGCGCTCCACACGGTCGAGCAGGTCTCGGCCGTGCTGGAGCGGCTGCGCGAGCACGGTTACCGGGGCGAGGGCACCCAGATCCTGGCTTCGAAGCTGACGCTCAACCCCGACGGCTCGCATCGTCTGAGCGCCGCGAACCCGGTGTTCGTGGTGCACGCGACGCCTTTGCACGCAGCGTGACCTGTTCCGCACGGGCACCCATCGGTTATCCTCTCGTGACTTTGTCCCCCGCAATGGAGATTCCCTCACGATGAAGCCGCCGCTCCTGCTGATCGGGCAGGGCTCGCACGATGACGCCTACGCAGCGGAGTTCGGTAGGTTCGTTCACCGGCTCCGCTGCCGCCTCGACCAGACGGCCGCCGACGTCTCCGGCGGATACCTGGAGCGGGCCACGCCGCGGCTGAGCGAGTCCGTCGCCTCGCTGGTCGCCAGAGGGCACCACCGCCTCGTGGCGCTGCCGCTGAGCCTGAGCCGGGTGAGCGACGACTTCGGCGCCGCCATGGAGCTGGAGCAGAAGCGGCACCCGACCCTGATGTACGACTACGGCCGCCCGCTCGGGCCCGACCCCCGGGTGCTCGCGCTGCTGGCCGAGCGGCTCAACGAGGCCGCCGCCGAGATCTCCAAGCCACAGCGCCCGCTCGAGCTCGTGGGCGCCCGGCCCCGGCTGCGGGCCGTCGACGCCCTGATCGAGGAGTCCCTGCACGTGGAGCCGGGGGAGACCGCGGTCGTCCTGGTGGGCGAGGGCTCCACGGACGCGGCCGCCAACGCCGAGGTCCACCGGGTGTCGCGGCTGTTCTGGGAGACGCACGCCTACGACTTCATGACCGTCGAGACCGCGTTCGTGTCCGTCACCCCTCCGGGGGTGCCCGGCGGGCTCGAGCGCTGCCGCCGCCTGGGGGCCAAGCGCGTGATCGTGGTGCCGTACCTGCTGTTCGCGGGCGGCATGCTGGAGCGTGTGTGGGCGCAGGCGCTGGCGTACGGCGCGGGACACCCCGATCTCGACATCCGCTGCGCCGAGGTGATCGGCGACTGCGAGATCCTGGCCGACGTCGTGATCGACCGATACGAGGAAGCGCTCCAGCTCGTCCCGTAAGCCCCTCGTCCCCTCAGCCTTCCCGCGCGAAGGCCCGTCAGTGGAGGTACGCCGTGCTCGCTGAGACGCTCGCCGCGATCCGCCCCGCCGATCCGGTGGCGGTCGCCGAGGCTCGCGCCCACCAGGACCGCCTCACCAAGCCCCGGGGCTCGCTCGGCGCGCTGGAGGAGATCGCGATCCGCCTCGCGGGCGCGGCAGGCGCCTGCCCGCCGCCCATGCCCGCCCCCGCGGCGCTGGCCATCTTCGCGGCCGATCACGGCGTGCACGCCCGCGGGGTCACACCGTGGCCGCAGGAGGTCACCGTGCAGATGGTGGCCAACTTCCTGGCCGGCGGCGCGGTCGCCAACGCCTTCGCCGCCCAGGCCGGCGTGCCCGTGACCGTGGTCGACGTCGGCGTCGCCACCGACCTGCCCGACGCGCCCGGGCTGGTCAAGCACAAGATCGGGTACGGCACCGCCGACCTGTCGCAGGGTCCCGCCATGACCGTCGACCAGGCCGTCAGAGGGCTGGAGGCCGGGATCACGGTGGCCCGTGACCTGGTGGCGTCGGGCGCCCGCTGCCTGATCACCGGCGACATGGGCATCGCCAACACCACCGCCTCCGCCGCCCTGATCTCCGTCTTCACCGGCAAGGACGCGGCCGAGGTGACCGGCAGGGGCACCGGGATCGACGACGAGACGCACGCCCGCAAGGTGGCAGTCGTCCGCGAGGCCCTCCAGGTGAACGAGCTGCCGAGCGACATGTCGTCCGCCAGCGAGGCGCTGCGCGCGCTGGCCGCCGTCGGCGGGTACGAGCACGCCGCCATCGCGGGCTTCATCCTGGGCGGAGCGGCGGCCCGGGTCCCGGTGATCCTCGACGGCGTCATCGCGGGCGCCGCCGCCCTCGTGGCCGCCGCGCTGGACCCGGCCGTGCCCGACCACTGCGTCGCCGGGCATCGCTCGGCCGAGCCCGGCCACGCCGCCGCGCTCACTCACCTCGGGCTGCGCCCGCTGGTGGAGCTGGAGATGAGGCTCGGCGAGGGCACCGGCGGCCTGCTCGCCCATCCGATGGTGTGCGCGGCCGTGCGGGTGATGCATGACGTGGCCACGTTCGACTCGGCGGGAGTGACCGAGAAGCCGGAGTGAAGGAGGGCGGGTCTTGTCCCGTTATGGCGCGATGTACGGCCCGGATTTCACTTTTCTGGGGGTGGACCGCTGCGACGTCGGCGACCCGGCGAGCTACGAGGGCGCCGATGTGGTGATCATCGGGGCTCCGTTCGACGGGGGCACCTCCAGCCGGCCCGGCGCCAGATTCGGCCCTCAGGCGCTGCGTCAGGCGTGCTACCTGCCTCACGACGGATCCAGGCCGAGCCTGGCGCTGCGCGTGGACGCGCTGAAGGACCTGCGCGTACTCGACGCTGGTGACGTGGAGTGTTATTCGGGCGACGTCGAGAGCTCGCTGGCCGCGATCGAGGAGGCCGTGCACCGCGTCGCCGCCTCCGGCGCGATCCCGCTGGTGCTGGGCGGCGACCACACGATCGCGCTGCCCGACGCGCGGGGCACGGCCAGGGCGCACGCGCCGGGCCGCACCTCCATGATCCACTTCGATGCCCATGCCGACACCGGCGACCACACCTTCGGCCACCACCTGTACGGCCACGGCCAGCCGATGCGGCGGCTCATCGAGTCCGGCGCCATCCGCGGCGACCGGTTCCTGCAGATCGGGCTGCGCGGCTACTGGCCCGAGCCGGCCACGCTCGAGTGGATGGCGCGGCGGAACATGCGCTCGTACGAGATGACCGAGGTCGTCGCAAGGGGGCTCGACGAGGTCCTGACCGAGTCGTTCACGATAGCGCTCGACGACTGCGACCAGATCTTCCTCTCCGTCGACATCGATGTCTGCGACCCGGGCCACGCGCCGGGCACCGGCACGCCCGAGCCGGGTGGGCTCACGGCCAGGCAACTCCTCGACGCGGTGCGCAGGATCTGCTACGAGCTGCCTGTGGCGGGGATGGAGCTGGTGGAGGTGGCGCCGCCGTACGATCACGCGGACATCACCGCGTACCTCGGGAACCGCGTTATCCTTGAGGCCCTGTCAGCGATGGCCAGACGCCGGAAGGACGATGAGGGCGGGCCTCGCTGGGATCCCCGCCAGCCCCTTCTCGATGGTCGTTAACTCAGGCGCAGCAAATGAGCGATGGAGAGCCGGTAGGTTTACCTCCTAACACATCCTTCGCGAATGGGAGATTACCCTTATGGGTCCCTACCTCCTCGGCCTGCGGCTTTCCGGCCGCCGGGTGCTCGTCGTGGGCGGCGGCCGCGTCGCGCAACGGCGTGTCCCCGCGCTGATCGAGGCCGGTGCGGAGGTCACCGTCGTGTCACCGAGCGTGACCCCGGCGCTCGACGACCTGATCGCCGCCGGCCGGGTCACCTGGCACGCCCGGCCGTACGAGGTCGGCGACTGCGACGGTGCCTGGCTCGTGCAGGCCTGCACCGACGACAGATCCGTCAACACCGCGGTCGCCGCCGAGGCGGAGGCCAAGCGCGTGTGGTGCGTGCGGGCCGACGACAAGGACGCCTCCGCCGCCTGGACGCCCGCCTCGGGACGGGTCGAAGAGATCAGCGTGGCCGTCACCGCGGGCGGCGACCCGCGCCGGGCGGCCGGCATCAGGGACGCGGTCGTCGAGGCGCTACGCGACGGCACTGTTGAAGCACGGCGCAACCGTACGAAACCGGTCGGCGTGGCCCTGGTCGGCGGCGGACCCGGCGACCCCGGCCTGATCACCGTGCGGGGGCGGCAGCTCCTGGCGCAGGCCGACGTGGTGGTCGCCGACCGGCTGGCGCCCCGCGCGCTGCTCGACGAGCTCGCCCCCGACGTCGAGCTGGTCGACGCCGCCAAGGTGCCCTACGGCCGGTCGTTGTCCCAGGAGACGATCAATGAGCTCCTCGTGGACCGGGCCCGGCAGGGCAAGTTCGTGGTCCGGCTCAAGGGCGGCGACCCGTTCGTGTTCGGGCGGGGCGGCGAAGAGATGATCGCCTGCGCCCGAGCCGGCATCCCCGTGCTGGTCGTGCCCGGCATCACCAGCGCCGTCGCGGTGCCCGCCGCGGCCGGGGTGCCGGTGACGCATCGCGGGGTCAGCCAGGAGTTCCATGTGATCTCCGTGCACGTGGCGCCCGACGACCCCAAGTCGACCGTCGACTGGCCCGGTCTGGCCCGTTCCCAGGGCACGCTGGTGCTGCTGATGGCGGTCGAGCGGCTGGCGAAGGTGGCCGAGACGCTCGTTCGCGACGGACGTTCTCCGGAGACTCCCGTAATGGTGGTACAGGACGGTACCCTTCCGACCCAGCGGGCGGTTATCGCTTCGCTTTCCACCGTGGCCGACCGCGTGTCCGCGGCTGGGATACGGCCGCCGGCGATCGTCATCGTCGGCGACGTCGTCAGGGTCGGCCAGGAGGTCGAGATGGTTCGAGCGGAGCGCTTGCCGTGAACACGGCCATGGATGACGGACGACCGGAGTCACTGGGGGAGCAGACGTTGAGCTTCCGGCCGGTGCGGGACGACGACGATACGTTCGACGCCTTCGCCCCGGGTGGCGTCAAGGCCCCGCGGGGCGACGACGCACGCAAACCCGACGGCCGGACCGGCCTCCCGGAGCCGGAGACCGAGGCGAGACGGCCTGGTCCCGCAGGCACACCGGCCGGTGATGGGCAGGCCGGTCGCCCGGAGCCGCCGGCTGTTGGAAGGCAGGCCGGTCGCCCGGAGCCGCCGGCTATTGGAAGGCAGGCCGGTCGCCCGGAGCCGCCGGCCGTTGACGCGCGAGCCGGCCGCCCGGAGTCGCCGGTCGGTGGTGGGCGGGCCGGTCGTACGGAGCCTTCAGTCGAGGAGGCGGGTGCGGCTTCCGAAGGCGAGGCCGCCGCCGACCGTGCCGGCGCCGAGAAGCCCGCCGAGACTGTGAACTTCTTCGCACCCCGAACGCCCTCCACCGGAACCGGCAGCTCCCCGCAGGAGCCCCGGCCCGCTTCGGCGGGTCGATCCACGCAGAAGCCACCGGCCGGCTCCGCGCCTGAGACGCTCGCCACTCCTGGGCACGGCCCCGTGCCGAGCAAGCCCGCCCCGCCCGCCGACCCGACCCCGTCCGGTGGGCCCTCCCTCTTTGCGAAGCCTGCTTCCCGCGGCGGGCCGGCCAACAGCGAGACCCCTCCCGAGCAGGAAGCCCCCACTCAGGACGAGCCGGCGACCGCGCCGACCACCGGGCAATCGGACGCTGAGCAGCCGAGCGAACGGAACCTGGGCGATGAGCGGCTGAGCGACGAGCAGCCCGGCGAAGACCAGCCGCAGACCGGGGACGATTCGCCGGACACGGCCGAGGACGACGTCGCGGCAGAATCGCAGGACGCGGCGGAATCGCCCGACGCCGGCGACCTCAGCGACGCCGGCGACCTCAGCGACGCCGACGAGCCCGGCGATGCCGACCAACCGCACGCCGAGGATCGGCCATTGCCCGAAGACGAGTCCGCCGATGACGAGTCCGCCGAGGAGCGGCAGTCGCCGGCAGATGAGCCATCCGCCAAGGGACACGAAGCCGACGGGCTCGAAGCCGAGTTCGAAGCTGACCAATCCGAAGCGGACGAGCCGTCTCCCGAGGGACCCGAGGCGGCCGAGCTCAAAGCCAACGCATCCGAAGCAGACGAGCTCAAAGCCGACGAGCGCGAGAGCGAGCAACCGCCGCCCGCCGAGCCCCAGCAGGAGCGCGACGAGGAGACCAGCGCCGGAGACGGAGAGGGCCCCCGCACCGCGGACGGGCGAACCAGACCCGGAGTAGCAGCCGGAACGCGTACCGAGGCGTTGCCCGCGGAAGCGGCCAAGGCGCTCGCCGCGGCTCTCGGCGCACTCCGGGAAAGCGTCGCCGACCTCCGCTTCGGCCTGGACCTGCCCGGTGCCGAGGAGGCCAGGCAGGCACAGACCGACCTGCTGACCCAGCTCGAGGACTATGTGCTGCCAAGGGTCAAGACCAGCACCGCCCCCGCCCTCATCGTGATCGCAGGCTCGACCGGCGCAGGCAAGTCCACCCTGGTCAACTCCCTCGCCGAACGCAACGTCTCCCGCACCGGCATACGACGCCCCACCACCGGCACCCCCGTGCTGGTCTGCCACCCCGAGGACCGCGACTGGTTCACGCGGGGAGGGCTGCTCGGCAACCTGGAGCGCCTCGACCATGCCTCCCCGAACGCCGGGATGCGCGGCATCGTCATCGTCGCGACGGAGAAGCTCCCACAGGGCGTCGCGCTGCTCGACACCCCCGACATCGACTCGGTGGTCGAGGAGCATCACGAGATCGCGCACCGCATGCTCGACGCCGCCGACCTGTGGATCTTCGTGACCACGGCGGCCCGCTACGCCGACGCCCCCGCCTGGAATCTGCTGAAGCTGGCCAAGGAGCGCGGCGCCCGCCTCGCCATCGTGTTGTCGCGGGTGCAGCAGAGGTCCGCCGACGTGGTGCTGAAGCACTTCGTCCGCATGCTCACCGAATACGGCCTGGGCGAGATCGACAGGTTCGTCATCCACGAGTCGAAGGTCGAGGACGGCAGGCTGCCCGACAGCGAGGTCACCGACCTGCGGTTGTGGCTGGCCGAGCTGTCGGTGGACGAGGAGCGGCGCGCCCAGGCCGTACGCGAGACGCTCAACGGCGTGCTCAACAGCTTCAGCACCCGCGTACCCGCGCTGGCCAAGCACCTGGAGGCACAGGTCGCGTTCAGGACCGAGCTGCGCAGCGACGTGGAGGCGGCTTTCTTCGGCGCGCTCGGCGCGATCGACAAGGCGTCGAAGAACGGCTCGCTGCTGCACGGCGAGGTGCTGGCCCGCTGGCAGGACTTCACCGGCTCCGGCGACCTGATGCGCTCGCTGCGGCTGCGCAAGCGCGGCCGGGCCGCCAGGCAGGCGCCCGAACGTGTGCTGGCGTTCAAGGCGGCCATCCGCACCGGCCTGGAGTCGGTGATCGTGGCCGCCGCCAACCGCGCCGCCGAGGAGGTCGCCGCGCGCTGGCGGCACCGTTCGGAGCTGGGCGCCAAGCTCAGCGAGGGCCTCGACAGGCCGTCGGACGATCTCGTACGGCACACCAGCCGGGCCATCGCGTCCTGGCAGGAGCACCTGAGCGAGCTCGTACGAACGGAGGGCGTGGCCAAGCGGTCGGTGTCGAAACTGGTGTCGTTCGATCCCGACTCGCTGTCACTGATCTTCATGGTCGCGATGTTCAACGGGAGCAACGGCGAAGGCGTGCCGCATCGGCTGGTCAACGCCCTGCTCGGCGCGGAGTCGCTGCGCGGCATCGGCGCCAAGGCGCTGAGCGACCTGCGGGCCAGGATCGGCATGTTGTTCGATCAGGAGGCCCTGCGTTACGCGCGGGCGCTCGATTCCGCGGGCATTCCCGACGAGTCCGTCGCGACCCGGCTTTACCAGGCAACGTACAACCTTGAGGTCGCTCGATGACCACCATGACCACCAGGCCGGGCCTCGCCGCGCGTCTGACCGCGCTCACCAAGGTGGTGGAGCAGGGCCCGGGGCGGCTCGACAGAAAGCTGCTCAACGAGGCCAACGCGCTGCTGCAGCGGGCCGGCGAACGCCTCAAGCTGTCGTCCGAGCACACCGTCGTCGCCCTCGCGGGCGGCACGGGCAGCGGGAAGTCGTCGTTGTTCAACGCGATCTCCGGGCTCGAGCTGTCGCCCACCGGCGTACGCCGGCCGACGACCGCCCGTACGCACGCCTGCGTGTGGGGGCTTGAGGGCGCGGCGCCGCTGCTCGACTGGCTGCAGATCCAGTGGCGGCACCGCTTCTCCCGTGCCAGCGCGCTCGACAAGGGCGACAGCCAGCTCCACGGGCTCATCCTGCTCGACCTGCCCGACCACGACTCGATCAGGGCGCTCACCGACACCGAGGCCGACCGGCTCATCGGGCTGGCCGACCTGGTGGTGTGGGTGCTCGACCCGCAGAAGTACGCCGACGCCTCCACGCACCGGCGGTACGTGACGGAGCTGGCCGGGCATGACGCGGTGACGGTGTTCGCGCTCAACCAGGCCGACAGGCTCACCACCGAGGAGCTGGCCGAGCTGGTCATCGACCTCAACGACCTGCTGCGCCGCGAGGGGGTCGAGCACCCGAGCGTCGTACCCACCTCGTCGGTCAGCGGGCGCGGCATCGAAAGCCTCAAGAGCGTCATCGCGACCGCCGTCACCCGCCGGCGTGCCGCCATCCAAAAGCTCGAGGCCGACCTGCACCGTCTGGAGCAGCGTCTGGCTGAGGCCGTGCCGCTGGGCGAGGCCCTGACCGCGCCGTCGACGGTCGACGAGGCCCGCAGGATGGGGCTGACGGACGCGTTGTGCGACGCGGTGGGCGTGCCGGCCGTGGGCGAGGCCATGGAGAACGTCTACGCGGAGCGGTCCAGCCGGTGGGTCGGGTGGCCGTATCTGCGCTGGATCGACAAGTTCCGCTCCGACCCGCTGAAGAGCCTGCGTCTGGAGGATGTCGGCGACGAGATCCGCGGCATCACGACCGGCTCGGTGAGCGCCCAGTCGGCCGAGGTCGCCAACGCCGTACACGCGCTGGCCGACGGGCTGTCCATGGGCATGAGCCCGGTGTGGCGTACGGCCGTGCACCAGGCGGCCAGGTCCCGCGCGGGTCAGCTGCCGCAGGCGCTGACCGAAGACCTCACGGAGGTGGCGCCGCAGCTCGACCGGGTGCCCGGGTGGTGGCGGCTGCTCAAGGTGTGGCAGTACGTCCTGGTGGCGGCGTTCCTGGCCGGCGTGGCCTGGCTGGCGGTCGGCCTCATCATGCCCGGCCAACTGCCGGAGGGGCTGGAGGTGCTGGTCGACAGCGCGACATTGCCGTGGGTGGGGCTCATGATGGCCTCGGTGCTCGGACTGGGCGCGCTGTCGGGCATCGCGTCCCGCAACTTCGTGGAGCTGGGGGCGTCGCGGGAGCGGGAACGGGTCGAGCGCGAGATGCGGCGCCGGGTCGCCTCCGTGTCGGCGACGATGGTCGTCGAGCCCGTCGAACGCGAGCTGTCCCGCCACCACGCCTTCTACACGGCCCTGCGGGACCTGTCCGGCTGACACATCGGCCCTCGGCTTCGGCCGGGCCAGTGTCCTGGCCTGAGAGTCTCGCCGGGCTTGGCGTCCCGGCGAGTGCGCTGTTGCCCGGGTACCGCCTCGGCCTGCGAGTGCTGGTGGGACGACCGATCTACATCGCAGCCCGTGAGTCGTGGCGGGGCTGGCGTCTCGGCGTGTGCGTCATTGCCGGGATGCCACCTCGGCCGGCGAGTCCTGGCTGGGCCGACGTACGCCACAGACCGTGAGCTTTGTGGGCGGGCGTGCGCCACGGCGCCACGAGTGATCGCCGAGCGGATCGACACCGCACGCCACGAGCGGCGCGGGTTGGGGCTGCGTATGCGAC
>NZ_VCKY01000096.1 GCF_005889735.1 Nonomuraea turkmeniaca | reverse complement strand
GTCCAGCTCGTGCTGGCGTGCCTGGCGGGCGGGGTCGGGGTGGTCTATCTGTTCGGCATTCCCGTGCAGGCCTTGGTCACGGGGGCGTCGCTGGGCACCACGGCGTGGTTCGCCCTCGCGTTCGTGCCGGGCGACCTGATCAAGGCGGTGCTGGCCGCCTCTGTGGTCAGGGGCACGCAGCGGGCCTACCCGGACGCGGTGCCGGCCGTGTACCGGGAGCGGCTGCGGGCCGGCGGGATGCGTTGAGCGGCGCCCTTCCAGCCGAGGACGCGTTGAGCGCGCCTCACGCGTTGAGACATGTCAACGCGGCCCCGAGTGTTGAGGCGGCGGGCCTGTGCCGGTAGCCGACCACGTCCTGCGGCACGCCGCCGTGCGTCCGGGCCGGGCGGCGCTGCGCGGGCCGCTCGGCGAGCTCACGTACGGCGAGCTCGCCGAGCGTGTCAGCGGCGCCGCCCGGCATCTGCTGCACCGTGGTGCAGGCCCGGGGTCGATGGTGGCGATCGGGGTGGCCGACCCGGTCGCGATGCTGGTGAGCGTGCTGGCGGCGGACCTGGCCGGTGCGACGCCACTGGTGGGCGAGCACACGTGGGACCGGCGGCGGTGGGCGCGGATGATCGGCGCGGCGTCGGTGGACGCCCTGGTCGACGCGCCGCTGCCGTACGTGCCGGGGCCTGCCGTCGAGCACGTGGCGGCGCCGGGCGACCGGGCGTGGGCGTGCTTCAGCTCGGGCAGCACGGGCCGCCCGCGTGCCGTCGTCCGCACGCGCGCCTCGTGGACGGCGTCGTTCCCGCACCTCGACGAGCTGGCCGGAATCGGATCGGGCGACGTCGTGCTGGTCCCGGGGCCGCTGTCGTCCTCCCTGTACGCCTTCGCGGCCGTGCACGCCCTGGCCACCGGCGCGACGGCCGTCGTGCCGGGCCGCCGGCCCGCAGGGTCGCTGCCCGCCTTCCTCGAACAGGCCACGGTCGTGCACCTGGTGCCGCACCTGCTGCCCGCCGTGCTGGCCGCGCCGGGGGCGCTGCGCACGGCCGTGGTCGGCGGGGCGGCGCTCGACCCCCGATGGCGGGCGGCGGCGGCGCGGGCCGGGGTGCGGGTCGTGTCGTACTACGGCGCGACCGAGCTGTCGTTCGTCGCCGCGGACACCGACGGCGGTGGGTTGCGCCCTTTCCCGGGCGTCGAGATCGAGGTCAGGACCGCTCCGGGCGGCGAGCTGGGGGAAGTGTGGGCGCGGTCGCCCTGGCTGGCCGAGGGTTACCTGGGCGGGGCGGCGGGTCCGCTGCGGCGTGACGGCGACGGGTGGATGACCGTGGGGGACCTGGCGCACCCGTACCGGGAAGGTGAGGCGCTGCGGCTGCGGGGGCGCGGCGACGGCGCGATCCAGACCGGCGGCGCCACCGTCGTGCCCGAGGACGTCGAGGAGGTGCTGAGGAAGGTGCCCGGTGTAGGGGACATCGTGGTGATCGGCTCGCCGCACCCGTCGCTGGGCTCGGTGGTCACGGCCATCCTGGAGGCCGACGGGGACGGGCCGCCGCCGCGGGCGTTGCTGGAGTCGGTGGCCAGGAGCGGGCTGGACGTGGCGCAACGGCCGCGCCGCTGGTACGCGGTGGCGAGCCTGCCCCGCACCCGGGCGGGCAAGCCGGCGCGTGCCCTGGTCGCGGCCCGCCTCGCCGCCCACGACCCCGACATCCGGCGGCTGACCTGACATGGCCGCCACACCCATCGACGCACTGGCAGACGGCGACCAGCCGGGCACCGCGAGCGCCCGCCGCGAGCTCACGAGCAACCACCCGGCCACCGCGAGCGCCCGCCGCAAGCTCACGAGCAACCACCCGGCCACCGCGAGTACCCGCCGCGAGCTCACGGGTGACGAGCCGGTGATCGTGGCCGCCCGGCGTACGCCCATCGGCACGGCCGGGCACGCGTTCAAGGACCTGACCGTGGACCGGCTGGCAGCGCCCGTGATCGAGGCCGTGGCGCGCGATGTCGCCGGGCGGCAGGTGGACGACCTGGTGATGGGCAACTGCATGGGTCCGGGCGGCAACGTGGCCAGGGTGGCGGCGCTCGCGGCCGGGCTGGGGCACGCGGTGCCGGGGGTCACGGTGGACCGCCAGTGCGGCAGCGGGCTGGCCGCGATCCTGGTGGCCGGTCAGGCGGTGCGCGCGGGGGAGATGGACCTGGTGATCGCGGGCGGGGCGGAGAGCGCGTCGACCGCGCCGCTGCGTACCCACCGGGGGGCGGCCGAGCCGTACGCCCGGGCCCCCTTCACGCCCGGCGGCCACCCCGACCCCGACATGGGCCCGGCCGCCGAGGCCCTGGCCGCGGCGCGCGGGATCACCCGCGAACGGCAGGACGCCTACGCCTGCCGCAGCCACGCCGCCGCGCTCGCCGCCCGTGCGGCGGGCCGCTTCGCCGAGGAGGTCGTCCGCGTCGGCGGCCGGATGGATGATCAGCGGCCGCGGCCGCTGCGGCCGTCGTCACTGGCCCGGCTGCCGGCGGCGTTCGTGGCGGGCGGTACAGTGACGGCCGGTAATTCCTCCCCGGTCAGCGACGGCGCCGCGGCCGTGGCCATCGTGCCCGAGCGGTTGCGCGCGGGACTGCCGGGGATGCGGCTGGTGGCCGGGGCGGTCGTCGGGTGCGATCCCGAGCTGCCCGGCTGGGGGCCGGTGCCCGCCGTACGCCGGGTGCTGGCGCGTTCGGGGGTGGACGTGGCGCGGATCGCCGCGGTGGAGATCGTGGAGGCGTTCGCGGCGCAGGTGCTGGCCGTCACCGACGCGCTCGGGCTGGACCCGCTGAGCGCCGACGGCGAGCGGGTATGCCCCGACGGCGGCGCGCTGGCACTGGGCCATCCGTGGGGCGCCACCGGCGCGGTCGTGGTGACCCGGCTGTTCACCCGGCTGGTGCGCGCGGGCGCCCCGCCGGGGACGCTCGGCCTGGCCACGGCCGCGGTCGGCGGTGGCCTTGGCGTGGCCGCCCTGTTCGAAGTGGTGATGTGAGGTTGATCGAGTTCGCCGACGTGCGCGTGTGCTTCGGCCGGCGGGTGGTGGTGTGACGATGATCGAGTTCACTGACGTGCACGTGCGTTTGGGCTCGCGGAACGTGTTGTGCGGCATCACCGCCTCCCTGTCCGAGCGGCGCGTGGGCGTGGTCGGGGCCAACGGCTCGGGCAAGAGCACGCTGGCCCGCCTGATCAACGGCCTGGCGCTGCCGACGTCCGGCAGCGTCACCGTGCTGGGCATGGACACCCGCCGCCACGCCGCGAAGATCAGGCGCGGCGTGGGGTTCCTGTTCACCGATCCGGACGCGCAGATCGTCATGCCGACGGTGGCCGAGGACGTGGCGTTCTCGCTGCGCCGCAGGGGCCTGCCGCGGGCGGAGGTCGAGCAGCGCGTGGCGGACGTCCTGGCCAGGTACGGCCTGGCCGGTCACGCCGACCACCCCGCGCACCACCTGTCCGGCGGGCAGAAGCAGCTGCTCGCGCTCTGCTCGGTGATGGTGCTGGAGCCGGACGTGCTGGTCATGGACGAGCCCACCACGCTGCTGGACTTGCGTCACTCCCGCCAGGTCGCCGAGCTGCTGCGGGAGCTGCCCCAGCACGTGGTGGTGGTCAGCCACGACCTGCCCTTGCTGGCCGACTTCGACCGGGTCTTGGTCCTGGATCAGGGCCGCGTCGTGGCCGACGGCACGCCCGATGAGGCCATCGGCCACTACCGGAAGATCATGTCGTGAACGGGCTCACCGGCGCCTACGTCCCCGGCGCCTCCCCGCTGCACCGGCTGCCCGCCGGCGCCAAGCTGGCCGGGCTGGCGCTGGGGTGCGCGGTGCTCGTGCTGCTGCGCTCCCCGCTCGCCCTGGCCGGGGCGGCGGCCGTGGTGGCGGGCCTGTACGCGGTGTCGCGAGTGGGGGTGACCGCGGCCTGGGCGCAGGTGCGCCCGGTGCGCTGGTTCGCGGTGGCGCTGTTCGGCATGCAGTGGATCTTCGTGGATCTGACGGGCGCGACCACCACGACCCTGCGCGTGGTGGTCGCGGTCGCGCTGGCCGGCCTGGTCACGATCACCACCCGCACGTCGGCCATGATGGCCACGCTGGAACGCTGCCTGGCGCCGGCCAGGTTCGCGGGCCTGGACCCGTTCCGGCTGTCGTTGCTCCTGTCGCTGACCGTGCGGAGCGTGCCCGTGCTGGCCGAGCTGGCCACCCGCGTGCGGGAGGCCCAGCGGGCGAGGGGGGTCGAGCGCAGCCTGCGGGCCTTCGCCGTGCCACTGGTGGTCAGCGCGCTGCGGCACGCCGACGCGCTCGGCGAGGCGCTGAGCGCCCGTGGCCTGGACGACTGACCCTTATCCCAGGTTTGACTTATATAAGTAATCCCTGAATAATCGAGGGGTGCACGCATTCGACGTCCTCGGCGATCCTGTCCGGCGCCGGATCCTGGAGTTGCTGGCCGACGGAGAGCAGAGCTCCGGCGAGCTCACCGCCGTCATCCAACGCGAGTTCGGGATCTCCCAGCCGGCCGTCTCCCAGCACCTGCGGGTGCTGCGCGACAACGGGTTCGCCAGCGTGCGCGCCCAGGGCACGCGGCGGCTCTATGCCGTCGAGCCCGGACCGCTGCAGGAAATCGACGCGTGGCTGGAGCTCTTCCGCGGCTTCTGGAGCCAGCGCCTGGACGCGCTGGCCACGGAGTTGGCCCGCGGCAAACGCGAACGCCGTATGACTGGCGAGACGAGGGACACTGATGGACTTGGTTGACGAGATCACCCGGGCGCATCGCGAGCTGCTCGACGGGGAGCTCAAGGTCATGACCTTGAGCCGGCGCTACGACGCCGACGTCGAGGACGTGTGGGACGCCTGCACCACCGCCGAACGCCTGAGCCGCTGGTTCATGCCGGTGACCGGTGACCTGCGGCTGGGCGGGAAATACCAGTTCGAGGGCAACGCGGGTGGCGAGATCCTGCAGTGCGAGCCGCCGGGCTTCCTGAAGGTCAGCTGGCAGTTCGGCGAGAACCCCGGCTTCTCCGAGGTGGAGGTACGCCTGTCCGCCGAGGACGGCGGCACCCTGCTGGAGCTGCGCCACACCGCCGAGGTGCCGCCCGAGTTCTGGGCCATGGGCGGTCCCGGCTCGGCAGGGGTCGGCTGGGACCTCGGGCTGCTGGGCCTGAGCTTGCACCTGGCCGGCCTCCCGCAGTTCGACGAGAACACCTTCCACCAGACCGACGAGGGCCGGCGCGTCATCGTCGAGAGCAGCCAGGCGTGGGGCCGCGCCTACGAGGCGGCGGGCGGCCCGCCGGACCAGGTAGCCGCCGCCGTCGCCAACACCACGGCGTTCTACGCCCCCGAAGATCAGCCGTCCTGACGACGCCCAGGTGGTCGGCGTCGCCTCCGCCGGGTTCCGGAGAGCCGGGGCCCGGTCTCCCCATGGGCTGCCAAGGCCGGCCGCCGTGCTCGGCCGCAGGACTGAGCCGGGCCGGCTGGATCTCGAGTGCGGGCCGGGCGGTCAAGGGCGGGATGTGGGGGACGGTGTGCTCTGCTCGCCGGCGTTGCCCACCTGGGTGGTTGGGAGCGGGGCGATGACGTTGTTGACCAGCGCGGTTGCGGCCGTGGTGGCGATGGCGATGGCCACGGCGATCAGTGGTGCGCCCAGCGTGCGCAGCATGCGGACGCTCCTGACGCGCGCCCACGGCTCACCGGCCAGCCGCATCAGCCGCCATTCCCACCACAGACCGAGCCCGATGCTGACGGCCGCGATGTTGCCGATGGCGACGAGCGTGCCGATCAGCGCCTCGTCCGCCGTGGACTGCGGTGTCGCGATCGGCGTGGTGACGGTGGCGAGCGTCTGGACGTAAAGGGGTAGTTCGGCGAGGAGCGCGGCCACCAGCAGCGCGAGCGACTTCGCGATCGGGTTGCCGCCGCGCACCCGCGGATAGAAGTAGCCGAAGATCATGCTGAGGGCGGGCAGCGAGATCAGCGCCAGGCCGGCCAGGAGAAGCCTGATGTCCCCGCTGCGCCAGCTATCGGCGGAGACCATGATGCGTACCGTCGAGAAGGGCAGCGAGAGAAGGGTGCCCATGGCGAGCGCGGCGAGCGCGTTCTGCCACGGGGTCCGCCCGGCGACGGTGGCGAGGGCGTGGTCGGAGTCGACGGGCCCGGCGCGTTCGTCGCTCGCCCGTTCCAGCGCCGCACGCTGCTCCTCGAAGGTGTCGGGCGAGCTGTCGGCGGCCGGTCCCTGCCGCAGCAGGCCGGTGAGGGAGAGGCGGACGGAGCGGCGCCTGATCATGTCCCGGACGAGGGTCCGGTGCTCGTCCTCGGACACCGGCGTCGCGGACACCGGCGTCGCGGTCACGGTGCCCGCCGCGGTGGCGCGCGGCAGCAGCCAGGCGATGCCGGCCCAGGCCAGCAGCAGCGTCAGCCCGAAGTACTCGGTGTACACCGCGGCCGGTCCGCGCAGCAGGAGCAGGAAGAGCAGGGCCGTGTAGTAGGCGGTCGTCGCGCTCACGGCGGCGATGTCCTGGCCGATGCGACGTACCCGGACGATGAGCGCGGCCATGGCCAGCAGCAGCGCGCCGCCCATCGCGAAGGAGGAGATCGAGGCCAGGATCTGTCCGAGCCGCTCGGCGGGCCATCCCACCGTGGACCACTCGGGAAGGACCGCGTAGGACTGGACGCCGATCGTGACCGGCACGGTCACCGCGCATAGGGCCGCGGCGCGCACGGACCAGCGGTGGCTCGCCTGGGTGACCCAGCCGATGGCCAGGACGGACAGGGACACGGCGAGCAGCGCGAACCACACCATGGGGCCGGGGACGATCCCGTCCGCGACGACGCGCCCGGCCAGCAGTGTGCCGGCGGCGAGCGTGACAAGCGCGAGGGCCGGCAGCGCGCGCCGCCACCGGGGGAGCGCCGCCACCACGCCCGTCGCGACCGCGACGGCGACAGCCACCCACAGGACGGCCGAATTGCGGGTGAGCATCCATAGTGCCCAGAGCAGGAGCAGGATGCCGGTGGCCGCCGCAGCCCCGGCCGCCACCAGTCCCGGACGGCCGTTCCGCACGGCCCGGGTGGCCGAGACCAGCGACAGGAGCGGGAGGCTGGCTATCAGGGTCGCCATGACGATCCCGGTTCCGCTCCATTCGTCGAGGACAAACACGCCCGGCGGAGACAGGATCGCGACGTAGATGACCAGCGGTATGACCATGAACATCCAGTTGCGGCGGCGTCGCCACCAGGCGCCCCCGAGCGCCCGGACGAGGGCGTAGAGCAGCACCAGCAGGGCCGCCACCGCGGAGACGTTCCGCAGCGCCGTCCAGCTCCGCGGAAGGAACTCGGTCTCGGGTCGAACGATCAGAGCGTCGTAAGGCTCGCTGCCGTCGATGTAGGAGCTGATTGTTCCCTCGTAGGTGAGATAACCGGCCACGGGTCCGGCCTGGCCGTCCTTGAGGAAAGCGGCCTTCATCGAGCTCCGGGCATCGATGCGCAGATTGTGCCGGTCCTGGCTCAGCGGCGGCGAACCGCGCGTGCCGCCGACCGTCCAGCCGGTGGCGGAGACGACGAGCTCGTGCGCCGTCAGGGGAAGCACGTCCTCGCCGTCGGGCAGCGAGAACTCGACGCCTACGAGGCCGCCGCGGTCAGGGTCGGCGAAACCATAGGTCCGGCCGGTGAAGGTGACGACGGCCTGACTCGAGCCCCGCTCCAGTTGTACGGCGGGAGCGGCGAAGACGACCGGCAGCTCGTGGGAGTTCGCGTCCGGGACGACCATGCCCAGCCTGGCCTCGGCGAACAGATCGGGCAAGGCAGCGCCGGCGCCCAATCGCAGGGCGGCCACGTCAGGATCGTCGGCCGGCACCCGGAGCTCATGCTTGACCGTGAACTCGTAGGGAATGTCGTCCGGCTCGACGTCCCTGGAGGTGGTGGTCTCCGCCAACGGGTGAGTGCGCCAGGCGCCGGGTGGGGCCTGGGTCAGCGTGACGTACGTGGTGGCGATCCGCGCCGGTGCGGACGGGGTGGGTGTGGCCGTGCCCTTCGTGACGACGAGCTGGGCGCTGCCGACCTGGATGTCGTCGTCGCAGCTGACGATCACCCGGTACCTGCCGGGGCTGAGCTTCTCTTCGAGCTCGACCTCGCCGGACACGCCCGTGGCGTCCCGGGTCAGGCTCATGTTGTCGGGGAAGGCGTCGGAGACCGCGACGGCGGTCGGGGTCGGGCAGGAGGCGCTCACCCGCACGGCATCGGTTCCGGCCGGCACCTGTGGCGGGTCGAGGGTCACGCGCAGCGGGGCGGGTGATTCGATGTCCGTGGGCTCCGCGGTGGCGTACTCGTCGGGCAGAGGCGGTACGTCCATGCGCGTCACCGCCAGCAAGCCGCCGGCGGCCGCCAGGAGCACGACCCCCACGCCCAGCCACCGTGCCCGCCGGCGCCGCGGCCGGGACACCTCTGACGACACCCCCACACCACGCATGATCAGGCCCAAGCCCACATGTCAGGGGGAGATATGCGGAATCGTGATCATCATGTTGAACACGTCCTCCTGGTCGCCGAGGGCGCGTGAGCGTCGTCCCATGGACCAGGGCGGCCGGGAGCCTTCTCCGGCAACGTCAGCGGCGGCGGCCCACCGGCCGGGCGGCGCCTCCTCGGAGTAGGATGGGTGAGTGAATGTTCACTAACCTCGGGAGGGCTCATGAGGCTCGTCGTTTTCGGCGCGACCGGCGGCATCGGGCTGGAGCTGGTCCGCCAGGGGCTCGACCTGGCCCATGAGATCACCGCCGTCGTGCGCTCGGCATCCCGGCTGCCCGCCGAGTTGCAGGCGCGGGTCGACGTCGTCGAGGCCGATGTGATGGACCCCGACGCCATCACGCCGGCGATCAAGGACCGCGACGCTGTGATCACCGCGATCGGGCCACGCCGGCAGGGCCCGGCCGACGTCCACTCCGCCAGCGTCGCCTCCATCGTGGAGGCCATGAGACGGGCGGGGGTGCGGCGGCTGCTGACGGTGGGTGCGAGCGGCATGGTGGCCGACGCGGGCGACGGCCTGTTCACCCGGTACGTGCTCAAGCCGCTCATCGTGCAGCGGATGTTCGGGCAGTCCTACGCCGACCTGGCCGCGTCCGAGGAGCTGGTGCGGGCCGCCGATCTGGACTGGACGATCGTGCGGCCTTCGAGGCTGACGAACGCCGGGCGTACCAACCGGTACCGCACGGCCAGGGACCTCAGTGTGCGGGGCGGCATGAGCACCACCCGCGCCGACGTGGCCGACTGCATGCTGGAGCTGATCGGCGACCGTACGTCGGTGCGCCACGTCATCTCGGTGGCGTCCTAGAGATGCTCAGCCGCGGGGCGCGTACATGATGACGGCGACGCCGATCAGGCAGATCAGCGCGCCGATGACGTCCCAGCGGTCGGGGCGGAAGCCGTCGGCCACCATGCCCCAAGCCAGGGAGCCGGCGACGAACACTCCGCCGTAGGCGGCCAGGACGCGGCCGAAGTTCGGGTCAGGCTGGAAGGTGGCCACGAAACCGTAGGCGGCCAGGGCGAGCATGCCGGCGCCGATCCACAACACGCCGCGTTGCTCCCGCCAGCCCTGCCAGACCAGCCAGGCACCGCCGATCTCGGCGAGTGCGGCCAGGACGAACAGGGCTATGGAACGCAGCACGACCATGGCGATCACCTTACGGGGAGACGCCCGGGCCATGCCCCGGCGTGCGGGGCCTTGGCCCGGCGGCATCTCATGAGGTGGTGTGCGGGTTTTGGCCCCAGAGGCCGTTCGCCCGGGCGCGTTCGACGGCCGCCAGGCCCGGCGGGCGCATCCGGCCTTCACGGTGGAGGCGCTCGACGCGGGCGATGTTGGGCTGGGACCACGGGCTGCGGGCGCGGCGGGGGCTGAAGCGCTGCAGGTAGGTCGCCGCGTCGCGGGAGCGCGCCAGGCCGTCGATCCAGCCGTAGCACAGCGCCTC
This sequence comes from Nonomuraea turkmeniaca, assembly GCF_005889735.1. Lineage (GTDB taxonomy): Bacteria > Actinomycetota > Actinomycetes > Streptosporangiales > Streptosporangiaceae > Nonomuraea > Nonomuraea turkmeniaca. The sequence goes on along the minus strand of NZ_VCKY01000096.1, from coordinate 28,086 downwards.
CTCCAGCGCCTGCCCGTAGGTGAGGGTCGTCGGTTCGGTCGTGCCCTTCTTGGCGATCACGAGCCACACCTCGCTCTCGCTGTCGTGGTGGCCGGCCAGCCAGTCCCCGCCACGCGGCGGCGTCGGTGAAGATGGTCATGACGTCTCCTTGAGTGCGGCGCGGACGCCCAGGTAGTGCGAGTTGCACATCAGGCCGAGGATGTTGTCCCAGGGATCACGGAGGCGGTGATGAAGCCTTCGCCTGGTGGTGCATCCGGGCGGCATGGGCGGTTCCTTTCGCCTCGGGTTGATGTGACCATCCTCTCTGGCAAAGTGCTCATCAATTGAGCACTTTGTTTGCGACGATGAGGACATGCGTGCCGACCGTCTCGTTGCCGCCCTGCTGCTGCTCCAGGCCCGTAGCCGGGTGACCGCCGCGGAGCTGGCGGAGGAGCTGGAGATCTCCGTGGCCACCGCCCGCCGCGACCTGGAGGCCTTGTCGGCCGCGGGCATCCCGGTGTACCCGCAGCAGGGCCGCGGCGGCGGCTGGCAGCTCATCGGCGGTGCCCGTACCGATCTGAGCGGTTTGACCGCGGCCGAGGCCCGGGCGTTGTTCCTGATGCTGGGCCCGGCGACGACCGCCGCGTCCCCGCTGACGTCGGCGCTGCGCAAGCTGATGCGGGCCCTGCCCGCGACGTTCCGCGCCGACGCCGAGGCCGCGGCCCGGGCGGTGGTGTCGGACTCGGTACGGTGGGGCGAGGTCGGCAAGGAGCTGCCCGGGCTGGTCGGGGACCTGCAGGGCGCCGTGGTGGGCCGGCGGAAGGTGCGGCTGGCGTACACCGGCAGGGGCGGACGCGCGACGGAGCGGCTGGTGGATCCGCTGGGGCTGGTCGACAAGGACGGCGTGTGGTATTTGCTGGCCGACACCGAGAGCGGGCGGCGCACGTTCCGCGTCGATCGCATCGCCGGCGCCCAGGTGACGGATCTGCCGGCCGAGCGGCCCGACGGCTTCGACCTGTCGGCGGAGTGGGAGCGGGTCGTCGACGAGGTCGAACAGCGGCGCTCGCTGGTGTCGGCGGTGGTGCTGATCCGGGATCGGCACGTGCGGGTGCTGCGTGATCAGTTCGGCCGCCATTGCGAGGTGCTCGGGCCGGAGGCCGGCGGCCGGGTCCGGGTGCGGGTGGCGGCGCCGATGGCGTTGTCGATCGCCGAGCATCTGGCCGGGTGGGGCGCCCAGGTCGAGGTGGTGGAGCCGGAGCAGGTCCGCGCCGAGCTGGCCAGGATCGGCGCGGAGCTGGTCGCGCGTTACGCCTCCTGAGCGTGGTGGGTGAGTGCCGCGGGGTCGCGTTCGGGAGGGCCGGCGGGCCACCAGTGGCCGTCGCGTTCGACGAACGGGTACCAGCGGCCGTCGCGACCGTAGCGCAGCTGCAGTGAGCCGAGGGTCCAGCGGTTGCGCCACGCCTCGATCCCGGGCGGCCGCTCGCCTTCCCAGCCGGCCTCCAGCTGCGCCCGCGCCCTGGCGAGGTCCCGCCGGGGTGGTGTCCAGGCCGACTCCAGCACCTCCAGGCCGTCGGCGCCGCCGTGCCGCCAAGCCGCCACAGCGGTCTCGAGGCCGAGGTCGAGGTCGTGTTCGGCGGCCAGGCGCACCCGGTCCTGGTATTCGGTCAGCTCGGGGAGGCGGCCGCGGGCCAGCAGCTCGCCGGCGCGGGTGGCGGCGGAGGCGGCCAGCACGCGCAGCGCGGCCACGTCCACCCGGGCACCTGACTTCGTACCGACCCCGGGCTCCACATCGAGGCCCGGCTCCAGGGCGGGCGGGGCGAAGGCGACGTCGGAGGGTGGCGGGTCGGGCAGTGGCGGCACGCCGGTCGCGAACGCCTCCGCCGCGGCCACCCCGCGTGCGGCCTCGGCGGTGTCGGGGACGTCGCGCCGCTGGAGCGCCTCGATCAGCTGCCGTTCGCCGCGCCCGCGCATCAGCAGCAGCACGAACGGGTCGGCGTCCAGCAGCCATGACACCTGGTAGCACAGGGCGGCGGCGTGCTCGCACGGGTGGCCCCAGTCGGGGCAGGGGCACTCGGGCTCCAGGTCGCCGACGGCGGGCAGCAGCGGCACGGCGGCGTACTCGGCGGCCTCGACCAGATCGTGCGGCATGTCGCGGTCGAGCAGCGCGGCGATGTGCCCGCTCTTGGCGGCGACCTGGTCCAGGAAGCGTTCCCACTCGGCGTCGGTGAGCTGCTCGACGCGTACGACGGTGTCGTACTCGCTGTCGGCGACGGCGGCGATGCGCCCGGGACTGACCGTGATGGGGCCGAGCCGGCCGGTCTTGGCGTACGCGCGGCCCTTGCGCAGCAGGTTGTGGTCGAGCGAGGTGTCCTCCATGGCCTTGACCCAGGCGCGACCCCACCAGGTGGTGGCGAAGCGGGCGCCGGCGCGCTGCGGCGGGAAGGCGGCGAATCCGCGTGCGGCGTTCATCTCAACTCCACGAGGGCGGCCAGTTCGGCGTCGGCCAGCTCGGTGAAGGCGGCCTCGCCGGAGGCGAGCACGGCCTCGGCGAGCGAGCGTTTGGCTTCCAGCATCTGGGCGACGCGGTCCTCGATGGTGCCTTCGGCGATCAGCCGGTGCACCTGGACGGGACGGGTCTGGCCGATGCGGTAGGCGCGGTCGGTGGCCTGGTCCTCCACGGCGGGGTTCCACCAGCGGTCGTAGTGGATGACGTGGTCGGCGCGGGTGAGGTTCAGCCCGGTGCCGGCGGCCTTGAGCGACAGCAGGAACACCGGGGCCTGGCCGTCCTGGAAGCGGCGGACCATCTCCTCGCGGCGGGCGACGGGGGTGCCGCCGTACAGCAGCTGGGTGGAAACGCCCCGATCCGTCAGGTGTTTGTCGATGAGGCGGGCCATGGCGACGTACTGGGTGAACACCAGCACCGCGCCGTCCTCGGCCACGATGGTGTCGACGAGCTCGTCGAGCAGCTCGAGCTTGCCGGAGCGGCCGGTCAGCCTGGGGGCGCTTTCGTGCAGGTAGTGGGCGGGGTGGTTGCAGATCTGCTTGAGCCCCGTCAGCAGCTTGACGATGAGGCCGCGCCTGGCCATGCCCTTGGCGTCCGCGATCTGTCGCATGCTCTCCCGCACCACCGCCTCGTACAGGCCGGCCTGCTCGGTGGTGAGCGCGACCGGCCGGTCGGTCTCGGTCTTGGGCGGCAGCTCGGGCGCGATGCCGGGGTCGCTCTTGCGGCGGCGCAGCAGGAACGGCCCCACCAGCCGCGACAGCCGGGCGGCGGCCGCGCCGTCGCCGGATTCGACGGGTTTGGCCCACCGCGCCCTGAACCGGGCGAGCGGGCCGAGCAGGCCCGGCGTGGTCCAGTCGAGGATGGCCCACAGCTCCGACAGGTTGTTCTCGACCGGGGTGCCGGTCAGCGCGACACGGGCGGCGGCGGGGATCTCGCGCAGCGCCTTGGCGGTGCTGGAGGCCGGGTTCTTGACGTGCTGGGCCTCGTCCGCGACGAGCAGGTCCCAGGGATGCGCGGCCAGGCGGGCCGCGTCGAGCCGCATCGTGCCGTATGTCGTCAGGACGAATCCTTCGTCGGCCAATGTGCGGCCGGCGCCGTGGAAGCGTCGCACCGGGACGCCGGGCGCGAACCTGGTGATCTCCCGTTCCCAGTTGCCCAGCAGCGACGCCGGGCACACCACCAGCGTCGGGCCGCCGCTGTTCCTGTGCAGGTGGAGCGCGATCAGGGTGATGGTCTTGCCCAGGCCCATGTCGTCGGCCAGGCAACCGCCGAGCCCGAGCGAGGTCATCCTGGCCAGCCAGCGCAGCCCGTGCAGCTGGTAGTCGCGCAGGGTGGCGGCCAGCCCGTCCGGTGGGCCGATCTGCTCCGGCTCGGCCAGCCGGTCGCGCAACTCCCGCAGCCAGTCGGTGGGCTCCACGGGCACCTGCTCGCCGTCGACCTCGACCGACCCGGTCAGCGCGGCGCCGAGCGCGTCCAGGCCGGTCAGCGGCTTGAGGTCGCGCTGGCGGGCCTTGCGGGCCAGGTCGGGGTCGATGAGGACCCACTGGTCGCGCAGCCGTACGACGGGCCTGTGCGCTTCGGCCAGGCGGTCCATCTCGGCGGCCGTCAGCCGCTGCTCGCCCAGGGCGAGCTGCCAGTTGAAGCTGGTCAGGTGGTGGCCGCCCAGGAAGGACGGCAGGTCGGAGGGTGCCGCGTCGCGCTCGCCGATGACGGCGGTGGCGGTCAGGCCGCGGACCAGCGACCTGGGCCAGTGGACCTCTACGCCGGCCGCCGCGAGCCGCCCCGCGGCTCCGGCCAGCAGGTCTTCCACGTCGCCGTCGGACAGGGCGAGCTCGTCCGGCACCGCGTTGTCGAGCAGCCGTTCCAGCCGCGGCCAGGCGCGGGCCGCCCGGCGGATGGCGAGCGTCGCGTCGATCCTGGCCCGGGCCCCGAACCCGGGATCTTTGCCGTCCCACAGGTCGGCCGCGTCCACCACCAGCGACGGGTCGGCCAGGCTGTGCAGCTGGACCACCGCGCGGAACTCGGCCAGCGCCAGGTCGTCGGCCTCCAGCCGCAGCGACAGGCGTACGCCGGCGTCGAGCCCGGCCGACACCTCCTCGGCCCAGCGGCGCAAATGCGGGACTTTGACGGGTTTGACGGCGGCGTAGGCGGTGGTGCCGGTGGCCCGTACAGCACCGGGCGAGCGCGGCATGGCGTCGGCGACCGCATCCAGAAACGCTCGCACCAGCCCTTCGGCATCGGGCAACCAGAGCCCTCCGTCGGCCCGCCCGTCGCCACGGGCGCCGGCGCTCGTGACCCGCTCGTCGCCTGGATCGCCGCCCGGTGCGGTATCGGCCGGCGTGGCCAGGGGGACGGCGCGGGCGGTGGCGGGCATGGCGGCGGCCAGGTCGCGGATGCGCTGCACGTCGGCCGCGTCCAGGGGGCCAGCACGCCAGGAGTCGTGGTCGCCGGCCGTCACGCCGGGCAGGATGCGGCCGCGGGTGACGAGTTGGAGGGCGACCAGCGCGGCGGCGCCCCACAAGCGGGCGGCGGGATGGGCCTGGTCGTCCGCGCGGGCTCTGGCCAGCGCCGCCACCGCGGCCGCGACGGGCACCCGGGTGGCGGGGACCCGGCGGGCGCGGAAGGTGCCGGCGTGCTGCTCGGCCACGGTCACGGCCTCGTCCCCCGCGGGGTCGAGGAAGGTCACGTGGCCGGACCTGGGCGGGTCGCCGGGTTCGAAGACTGCTGCGTGCCTCACCAGATCCGTCATGACCGTACAGTGTACGGTACGGGATGGGTGTGGTTTACCACAGTGCCGATCGGGCACTCGCCTCATTCCGGGCATATCTGATCTTCCATAGCCTTAAGACCATGACTGACTGGCTCGTTGGACTGATGGAGACTCTCGGGGCACCTGGGGCGGGCCTCGCGATCGCGTTAGAGAACCTGTTCCCGCCCCTGCCCAGCGAGGTGATCCTGCCGTTGTCGGGCTTCACCGCCAGCAGGGGCGAGATGGACCTGCTGGCGGTGCTGGTGTGCACGACGCTGGGCTCGGTGGTCGGCGCGCTGGCGCTGTACTGGGTGGGCGCGCTGCTGGGCCGCGAGCGCGTGCATGCGATCGCCGCCCTGCTGCCGCTGGTGAAGGTGTCCGACATCGAGAAGACCGAGGCGTGGTTCGCCCGCCACGGCCGCAAGACGGTGTTCTTCGGCAGGATGATCCCCATCTTCCGCAGCCTGATCTCGATCCCCGCGGGGGTGGAGCGGATGCCGCTGGCCACGTTCACCCTGCTGACGACGGCCGGCAGCCTGATCTGGAACACCATCTTTGTGCTGGCCGGCTATTTCCTGGGCGAGAACTGGTCGCTGGTCGAGGCCTACGTCGGGATCGGCACGAACATCGTGATCGCCATGGTGGTGGCGGCGGTGCTGGTGTTCGTCGGTGTGCGGCTGGCTGAGCGACGCAAGGGCAGGCATGCGTCTCGCCGTTGAGGGCCTGCGGCAGCTGGGCGCGGTGACGCTGGGCGCCGTCACCGCGCCGGTCGGCCTGGCGTTCCTGCTCGTGGCGCTGCCGTTCGCGGGCCGCCCGAACGTCGGCGCGGCGGCCCGGCGGCTGGCTCGGCTGGAGGCGCGGCGGCTGCGCCTGGACACCGCCGCGCTCGACGCGCTCACCGGGACCGATGGGCGGCCGCTGCGGTACGTGGCCACGCGTGTGCCCGTGGGGCTGCTGGGCGGGATGGTGATCACGCTCATCGTCTTCGGCGCGTGGCAGGGCGGCCAGCTGGCATGGGCGTGGATACGCGGCGACACGTTCGACGGGATGGCGCGCTCGCTGCCCCTCGCCCTTTACACCGGCACGTTCGGGGGCGTGCTGCTGTTCCTGGCGCTGACGGGCGTGGTGGGCGTGCATGTGCTGGAGCGGCGGCTGGCGCTGCGGATGCTGGGTCCGGACCGTACCGAGGCGCTGGAGCGCAGGATCGCCGAGCTGGCCGAGAGCCGGGCCGGGATCGTGGCGGCGGTCGACTCCGAGCGGCGCCGTATCGAGCGCGACCTGCACGACGGGCTGCAGCAGCGGTTGGTGGCGCTGTCGATGCTGGTCGGGCGGGCCCGGCGGGGGCGGGCCGACCTGCTGGAGCAGGCGCATCAGGAGGCGCAGCAGGCGCTGGGCGAGCTGCGTGAGGTGGCCTGGCGGGTGTATCCGAGCGGGCTGGACTCCCTCGGGCTGGGCGAGGCGCTGGCGGGCGTGGCCGAACGGTCGAGCGTGCCGGTCAAGGTGGCGTGCGACCTGCGCCGGAGGCCGCCGATGGCGGTGGAGACGGCGGCGTACTTCGTGGTGTGCGAGGCCGTGACGAACGCCGCCAAGCACGCCGGCGCCGAGCTCATCACGGTCGAGGTGCGCGAGGAGGGATCAGAGGAGGAGACTGTGGTGGTCGTACGGGTGCGGGACGACGGGGCGGGCGGCGCGAGCCCCGCTGGCGGCGGGCTGTCGGGGCTGGCCCGGCGGGTGGCCGCGCTGGACGGCGCCTTCGAGGTGGACAGCCCGGTCGGCGGGCCGACGACGATCACGGCGGTGCTGCCGTGCGGGTGATCCTTGCGGAGGACTCGACGCTCCTGCGCGAGGGCCTGGTACGGCTGCTGCTGGAGGAGGGCCACGAGGTGCCGGCCGCGGTGAGCGACGCCGAGGCGCTGGTGTCGGCGGTGGCGGCGGACGAGCCGGACGTCGTGGTGGTGGACGTACGCATGCCGCCGACCCACACCGACGAGGGACTGCGGGCGGCGCTGGAGATCAGGCGCCGCTGGCCGGCGGTCAAGGTGCTGGTGTTGTCGCAGTACGTGGAGAAGCGTTACGCCACCGAGCTGATGAGCGCCGACGTCGAGGGTGTGGGCTATCTGCTGAAGGACCGGGTGGCGCAGGTGGGCGACTTCCTGGACGCGCTGGAGCGGGTGGGCGCCGGGGGAGCCGCGTTCGACCCGGAGGTGGTGCGGCAGCTGCTGGCCCGCACCACGCAGGTGGATCCGCTGGCGCGGCTGACCGTCCGGGAGCGGGAGGTACTGGAACGGATGGCGCAAGGGCTGACCAACGCCTCGATCGCCGCGGCGCTGCACGTGTCGCAGAGCGCTGTGGAAAAGCACGTCAACTCCCTGTTCGACAAGCTGGGCCTGTCGCACACCAGCGGTTACAGCCGCCGCGTGCTGGCCGTGCTGCACTTCCTGGAGTCCTGAACCGCCGGCCGTGTGCTCATCGCTGCGACCCCTCGTTGATCGTGTACGGGAGAGTCCTACGGGGCGCCGACCCGCGCGGCACGGCGGCGCTCGGTGAGCCGGCGGGCCTTGGCCGTGGTACCACAGTCGGCCATACGGCACCAACGGCGCGAACCGTTGCGGCTCTGGTCGAGGAACAGCCACCCGCAGCCGCCTTCGGCTACAGGACAGCGACGTACCCGGGGGAGGTCGGCCGTCCGCAGCACGTCGAGAGCGGCCTCGGCGATCCGGTCGGGTATCAGCATGGCCGGTACCGTGCCGTAGGTGAGACGCACCTGCGGCGGGTCGCCTCTGTCGAGCACCAACGTCGCTCGGGCGGCCGCCCCGGACCACCGCTCGTGCAGCCCGACCAGCGCGGCTCCGGCCGCGATCGGATCGCCCTCGGCGGGGCCGCCTGGGTCACCCGCCGCCCCGCCGTCCGCGGGCTGGATCGCCGCGAGCACCACGAGGTGCAGCCCCTCCCGGATGTCCCGCACGGCGGCCAGTCCCGCGTGTGCCGCCGCCGGATCGTCGCGCCATGCCTGACCGGCCCGGTCGGCCTCCGCGTCGCCGATCAGGCCTACCCTGGCCGTCCAGCGCAGCAATGCGGAGGTGTCGGACAGGAAGTCGTAGGGGGGCTTGCCGTCGAGCGGCGCCCCTCGTTCGAGCGTGTTGACCAGATCGAGTGCGGGGTGCCCGCCGACCAGCGGCAGCTGGCACACATCGAGTGGCATACGACCTACGCTACCACCTATAGCGTGGATGGAGGTTGCAGAGCGCTGTTCGCTGACCATGGGGTCACGTGACTCGGATGTCCTCGGGCAGGGGCTCGTCAGCGGTCGCCGGCGCGGCCTTCCGCTGGCTGGAGAAGACCGGTTCGGCGAGCACGATGGCAAACGCCACCAGGCTGAGCAGCGCCCCGACGAGTGCCGTACTGCGCACACCCGGACCGGGCAGCAGCACGCTGCCGAAGAGCGCGCCCGCCGTGATGCCCGTATTGAACGCCGTGGAGGTGCCAGCGCTCGCCATGACCGACTCACCCGGTGCGTACACGAGCACCCGCGAACCCAGCACGGCGGTCAGGCCCGCCAGTGTGAAGCCGGACAGGGAGATCGCGACGACGGTCGCGACCTGGGAGGCGCCGAACGCGTACTGCCCGCCGAGCGCCAGCACCTGCAGGCCGATGAGCGCCGTCATGGTGAGCCAGCCGTGGCGGTCGACGAGGTAGCCGACCACGAACACACCGGCCAGGCCCGCGATCCCGCGTGCCAGCAGGAGCGGACCGATCGACGACTCGGCGAAGCCGCTGACGCCGCTCAGGAACGGGCTGATGTAAGTGAACGCCGTGAACGCGCCGGTGATCGCCATCGCCGTGGTGGCCACGATCGACAGATACCGGCCGCGGTCGGGTTCGCTGCCCCGGTCCGCCGCGCCCCGCCCGGCCGGCGTGTCGGGCAGGGAGACCGCGACCGTGACGAGTACGAGCAGGCCCAGGCCGCTGAGCGCGAAGAACGCCACTCGCCAGCTGGTCTGCTGGCCGAGCCATGTGCCGGCCGGGATGCCGGCCAGCGCGGCGACGGAGCCTCCGGCGTACAGGATGGACATGGCCCGGCCGCGCACCTCGGCCCGGAACAGGCCTGCGGCGGCCGGCGTCACGACGGCCCAGAACAGCGCCTGGCTCAGCGCGGTCACCATCCGGGCACCCATGAGCAGCCAGTAGTTCCACGCCACAGCCGACAGGCAGGTCGCCACGACGAAGACGCCTAACAGGATGCACAGCAGCCGCCGTCGAGGCACCCGGCGAGTCAGCTGCGTGAGCGGCAGGGACACCACCACGATGATCAGGCCGTACCCGGTGACCAGCAGCCCGACCGCTGACGCGCTGGTGACGAAATCCTTCGCGATCAAGGGGAGCAGGCCGATCGGCAGCGACTCGGTCGTCACGTAGGTGAACACCGCCAGGGTCATGGCGATCAGAGTGACGATCGCCGACTTGCTTCCGAACCGTTCTCGCACGCTGCCTCCTCGGTCGGATGGCCATCTATCGGGTTAATGACGGTAGCTTTCTTGCGTCTCGTTGCAGCTTTCCCCTGGTAAACCCCAACATAGACACCTGTGTGCTACCAGTCAATCGTTTTTAGACGGTACAGTGACCGCAGTCGAGGAAGGGCCTCACGACATGATCAAGCCGTCAGCGTCATCGGCGTGAGCTGGAAGATCCTTACTTCAGCGCTGTCCAGCGAGGAACCCGGGCGTTTGGTGCTCGATGTCCTTCCTGATGATTGACAGAGGTGCTTCACCGCCGGAGTCGGCGAGGGAAGATGGATCCACGAGTGCCCCGCCCACAGGTCAAGGCACTCGCCGGCTACCGGCAGGGCGAGTCCGACCTGCTCCTGCGCGAGGGTGTCACCTACAGCGGGAGGAAACTCACCCCATTGCCGCCGCGGGACGGCCCGGGTCCGGGCCAAGTTGCAGGCCCGTGGCACTAAGCCGGCCCGCCGCACGCTGAAGCGGCGCGCCATGCGCGAGCGCCGCTTCGCCACCCGGACCGATCGTGCGATCGCCAACGAGATCGCGGCCGATGCGCAGCGCACCGGCCGCGGGGTCGCCGTCGAGGAACTGGCGGGGATCCGCGACCGGGTACGGCTTTGGCCATCCCAGCGGACCGCCTGGTTGCGCAAGATTGCGCCCGTTGGGGCTGAATGTGGGGCCGATGGTGGCGGTGTCCAGCCGCGCCCGTAACCGGGCGCCGTCGAGAGGTTCGGCATTGACGGCGACGCCGTTCGGGTTGTCCGGGTGTGCGCCCTTGAGCGTGAGGTGGCCGCTGGGGCAGCCGCAAACTCGCCGGTGACGTGGGGCAACCGGTCACGCGCAGGTTGCCCTCCACCTGGATGTTCTGGCGATCAGGCCGGGTAGCCGGGAGCCGGGTCGTCGTCGAGGTCGCGAGGGTCGTCGGCGGCGCAGTTGAGGTGGACGACCGCTCTCGGGCCTGCCCCGCTGGACGTTCTCCCGCTGACGCGGATCACGTCATTTCAGCTGGCCGAAGAAGGCCCGCAGGTCCGCGGCCACTGCCTCGGGCGCCTCCATGGCCGGGAAGTGGCCGCCCCGCTCGTGCTCCGTCCAGTGGGTGTCGGCGGCGGGTTTGAGCAGCTTGCGGACGGTGGCGTCGGCGCTGAACACCGCGACCCCCTGCGGCACCGCCGGCGGCGCCCCCCAGTCGGTGGAGTGGGCCTGCTCGTGCAGGAAGCCGGCGGCCGAGACGCCGGAGCGGGTGAACCAGTACAGGCTCACGATCGTGAGCAGCTGGTCCCGGTCGTAGGGCAGGTCGGTCCACTCCTCGAACTTCTCCGCGATCCAGCCGAGCTGCCCGGCCGGTGAGTCGTTGAGCAGGTATCCGATGGTCTGGGGCCGGGTGTTCTGGATCGCCAGGTAGCCGCTGCCCTCGCGGCGGAACTCCTCCATGCGGTCCAGGATCAGCCGGTCCACCGGGTCGTCCGGGTCCAGCCCGTCGGCCATGCCGGGCAGGAAGCTGGCCGCGTTCGCGGCGGTGAGCGAGTCGGTCACCACGTGGACGCCCGCGACGTGCTCGCCGTCGATGCCGCCCACCGCGCCGGAGACGCCCGCGCCGATGTCGCCACCGTGGACGCCGTAGCGGGTGTATCCGAGACGGCGCATCAGCTCGGCCCAGGCCCGCGCGGTGCGGCCCAAGGCCCAGCCCGCCTCGCGGACCGGGGTGGAGAATATCCTGGGAGGGTGCCCTTGACGTGCGGCTGCCTGCGTCGGACCCGCCGGCCGCGGCGGTGCTCGTCCGGGCGCCCCGCGACAGCGGCAGCCACACTCTCCCCCATCCTCTGCCGGACGGCCGCACCCTGCGGGTGCGCCAGGGCAGCTACGAGCAGCCGTCCGAGCTGCTCCTCTACGATGGCGACCGGAAGGTGGCCACGGTGCTCACCCTGAGTTGCGGCGAGATCGTGTCGATGGCGCTGGACCGATCCGGCCGGCATCTGCTGGTCGGCAAGGACAACGAGAACGATTCGGCGGCCGGCAACAGACCGTGCGGGGGCAAGAACCACGAGCTGCTCCGCGTCGGCCTCGCCCCGACGGCCGCAGGTGCCTTCCCCCACAGGGTCGTCTGGCGGGGCGACACCTATGTCGGCGGATTCACCTGGTGACCGACTCCTGCGAACGACCAGTCAGATCACGTCCACCACTGCCGATCGATCCGGCCGTGGGCGGCCCGGCGTCCTCCCGGACGGTGTCCTCCCACGGCAGCCGGACCACCTGGCCGATCCTGATGGCGAACTCGTAGTCGTGGAAGAGGTCGACGTCGCCGCCCGGACTTCGACGTGACGGGCGATGACCTGCCGGTCGACGGAGAACGCCTCGGCATGGACGTCGCCATCCTTGCCCGATGCCCGAGTGCGGCCGCTGACCCGGGGAGCGGGCCTGAGCAGGACGGTCCGGACGTCTGAGGGCTCCAGCCGGTAGGTGGGCGCGCCGTGCGGCCGCCGTGCCCCCACTCGCCGGGGCACGGCCCTTGAGCAGCGACCCAGGTGCCGCCCTCGCGCGGTCGTCCCCTGACCTCAGGGATGGTTCGGGTGAGATCCGTGCGCGAACCGCACGGTGACGGACAGGCCGCCTTCGGGGCGTGCGCTGGTGGTGAGGGTGGCGTGGTGAGCGTGCGTGACGGCATTGACGATGGCGAGGCCGAGGCCGTAGCCGTCGCGGCGGCCGCGACGTTCGGGCGCCAGTTTCTGGAAGGGTTGAAAGAGGCGTTGGATCTGGTCGTCGGGGATGGCCGGCCCGCTGTTGGTGACTGTAAGGGCCGCCTGCGTGCCGGAGGTCTGCGTGGTGATCTGGACGTGCCCGTCTTCGTGGTTGTGGCGGATGGCGTTGTCGATGAGGTTGGCGACGAGGCTTTCGATCAGTCTCGGGTCCCCGGCCGTCACGGCGGGCGTCAGGTGTTCGGCAAGGTCGATGCCTGTCTGCGTTGCTTGGTCGCGGCGGGAGGCGAGCACTCCTTCGACGACGTGGGCGAGGTCCAGGGTGTCCCAGCGGGTGACGCCGCGCTCGCTGGTGGCCAGAGCGAGGAGTGCCTGGACGAGCCGCTCCTGGTGTCCGCCGAGAGCGAGGGCCTCCTGGCAGGCCGAGCGCAGGGTGTCGGTGTCGGCATCGGGGTCGGCGAGGGCGACTTCAAGGAGGGTGCGCAGGCCGGCGAGCGGGGTGCGCAGCTCGTGGGAGGCGTTGGCGACGAAGTGGCGTTGGGCGTCGAAGGATGCTTGCAGGCGGGCGAACAGGTCGTCGAGGGTATGGCCGAGCTCGGTCAGCTCGTCCGTGGGCTCCCCGAGGTCAAGGCGCCGGTGGAGGTCTCCGGCGGAGATGATTTGGGCGGTGGCGGTGATGGCGCGCAGCGGGTGCAGGAACCGGCCGGCGACGTACCAGCCGAGAGCCAGGGCGACGGGAATCAGAAGGACCAGGGCGACGGCGGATCCGGTGAGGAGTTGGGGCAGGCTGATCCCGGGCCCGGTTTCGGTGATCGCGCTCGATGAGGGGTGGCCTTTGGGGGTGGCCGCGTGGACGCTGGCGAGCGGGACGGCGACGAATACGAGCACCAAGACACCGGCGGCGTAGATGCCCGCCGCGTAGGCGAGCGCGAGCCGCGTCTGCAGGGATTTTCTGGCGAGCTTTCGGGAGGTCATGACGGTCCGATGCGGTAGCCGCCTTCGCGGATGGTCTCGATCACGGGCGGGTCGCCGAGCTTGGCCCGTAACCGGTGCATGGTGTGCTTGACGGCGCTGCTGAAGGGGTCGGCGGCCTCGTCCCAGACGCGTTCGAGCAGTTCCTCGGCGGAGAGGACCACGCCGGGCACGGCGAGCAGGCATGCGAGCAGGGCGAACTCCCTGGGGCTCAGGTCAAGGCGCCGGCCGGCCCGGAACGCGATACGGCGGGCCGGATCGAGGGTGATGTCCCCGCATGCCAGGGTGGGTGGTAGTGGCGGGGTGGCGCGGCGAGCCAGGGCACGGACGCGGGCGACCAGTTCGGCGAACGCGAACGGCTTGGGCAGGTAGTCGTCGGCGCCGAGGCTGAGCCCGTCGACGCGGTCCTCGATCGTGCCGGAGGCGGTGAGCATCAGGACGCGGGTCTCGCAGCGGCCGTGGGCGAGTCGACGGCAGATCTCGTCCCCGTGGACGCCGGGCAGGTCGCGGTCGAGGATCACCACGTCGTAGCGGGTGGCGGCCAGGCGGTCGAGGGCGGCGGTCCCATCCAGGACGACGTCGACGGCCATGCCCTCGCGGCGCAGCCCGGTTCCGATGGAGCGGGCGAGGACCTCGAAGTCCTCGACGACGAGGACCCTCACCGCAACTCACCGCTGGTCGTCGTGCGGGCGGGGCGGCCGAACTGGCCGCCGGGTGGAGGTGCCATGGTGCAACGATGCCAGATCCTCGGTTCCAGCCGGGTCGCAGCGGCTGCGACCCGGTGGGAACCGGGTGCCGCGTACAACCGTCGGCATGGGTTCATGGCCGGCGGTCCTGTGCAGGGGCCGCGGTGGCTGCGGCTGACCAGGTCGGGCGACACTCTCACCGGCTACGAGTCAGGCGACGGCCAGACGTGGACCGAGGTCAGCACGGTCACGCTGCCCGGGCTGCCGGAGACGGTCGAGATCGGGCTGTTCGCCGCCTCGTCAGGGGCGTTGTGGGAGATGGCGAAAGCCTTCGCCCAGGCCACCGCCACCTTCGACCAGATCACGCTGCAGGGCGCGAACGGCTCGTGGCGGCATGACGACGTCGGCGTCTCCTTGGGGCCCGACGGCAAGACCCTGCATCACCCGGGCGGGGTCGTCGAGTCCGGCGACAAGCTCCTCGTGACCGGGGGCGGGGACATCGGGCCCGCCACGGTGGAGGGCGGTCTGCGCGCTGACCTCATGCTGATCGGCGGGGCTGTGGGGCTGATCCTGGTGCTCGTGGTGGCGGTCACGTTCGACACGGCGGAACACCGGCGGGGGTCGATCGGGACCGGCCTGCCGGCCGGGCCGCATCCGGCACGGCTGCTGGCGGCCAAGGCCGTGGTGCTCGGCGCGGTCGCGTTCGTGACGGGACTGGTGACCTCGGGGGTCGTGGTCCCTGCCGGCTTGGCATTGTTGCGCGCCAATCAGAACCCGATTCAGCCCATCACCGTGGCCACCGAGCTACGCGTGATCGTCGGCTACGCGGCGCTGACCGCGGCCGCCGCCGTGCTGGCTCTGGGCTTGGCCGCGCTGGTCAAGCGGCACATCGTCGCCATCGGCCTGGCCATCGCGCTGGTCGTCGTGCCGTACCTGCTGGCGACCGCGGGTCTGGTGCCATGGCTGCTGATGATCACCCCTGCCGCCGGGTTCGCGATCACGCAGAGTGTCCCCACGTTCGCGCATGTGGACGTGGACCAGTCGCTGCTCGGCGGCTATTACCCGCTCCCGCCTTGGGCAGGTTTGACCGTGACCTGCGCATATGCCGCCATCGCCCTCGGGGCGGCGATAGCCGTACGCCGTGGGAAAGTGCCATGTTAGGTTCCGCTCGATCGAGGGTCTCGCGGGCCAAGGCCGGCCTCGACCCGGGAGCGCCTCGATGAGCTTGCTGGAACCCTCATCCTGCCGTGCTCGCCCCGCCGTCTGTGGCCGGGGTGCTGAGCTGCGTACGGTCGGCTGATCGGCTGCGTCGCCGGTACTCGGTGGGGGTCAACCCGACCAGCGTCCGGAAGCGGCGGGCGAAGTAGGTCGGGTCGTCCCAGCCGACCGCGGCGCCGACCCGGGCGGCCGGCAGGGTCGAGTGTGCCAGTAACGTGGCGGCGCGCTCGGCCCGTAGCCGGGCCAGGAGGTCCAGCGGCGTCAACCCGACGTACCGTCTGAACAGCCGGCCGAGATAGTCGGGATCCAGGTTGACCGCCCGGGCAAGGTCATCCAGCCGCCACGGATGGGCCGGCGCCGTTTCGAGCCGGGCGATGGTGGCGGCGACAGCGGGGTGGATGGCGGAATCGTGCGTCTCTCGTTCGGGGGCACGGCCATCGGCCAGGACGCCGAGCACGGTGACCAGCCGGCCCAGCACGCGGCCCGGCCGGCTCTGATCGGCCACGAGGTCCCGTTCGAGCAGGCCGATCTCCGCGATGGCCTCCTCGGCGGCGGCCGGATCGACGCTGGTGACCGCCACGCCGTGCGTGCCGGATGACACCGGATCGGTCCACAACATCCGGCGCAGCATCGGGATGTCGTACAGCGCCGCCAGTTCGGCTCGTAGCGCCTGGGCGGACAGGCAGCAGTTGGCGACGGTCAGGTCGGCGCAGTCCCGGAATCCGTGCCAGGCGCCGGGGCGCAGCACGATGACCTGCCCGCGTTGCAGCGGGTGCTCGCCCTGGCTGGTCACGTGCCGGCCGTGTCCGGTTCCGATCACGGCGATCTCGAGGAAGTCGTGTGCGTGCGGCTCGATGTCGGGGTTCAGGTGGTGGACACCTGCCAAGACCGGGCCTCCGGCGAACAGCGCGTGCTCGTGCAGTGTGGCAGGCATGTCGGGATCGTACGACTGCTCGCCGGAATCGGCCTAGCCCATGGCGGCACACCACGACGATGCTGGGCGGTATCCCAACGACGAGAACCTCGGAGGTCAGTGATGACAACGTCCACGAACGAGCGCTCCCGCAGCGACGTCGGCGCCGACGGCCGGGTGCCGGAGGAGCTTGTGGCGGCGTACCGCGAACACGGTTTCGTCCGAGTGCGAGGTGTTCTCGAGCCGGACCAGGTCGAGCGCTTCCGTGCCGGCGCCGAGGCGTTCCTGGAGGCGCATCGCGCGGAGAGTCTGGAGAAGCAAGGCGTCTTCAGCCAGCTGGTCAACGTCTGGCAACGCGACCGGACGCTGAGAGAGCTCACGTTCGACCCGCGCGTCGGCCGGATCGCCGAACAGCTCGCCGGGTTCCCGCTGCGGCTCTGGCACGACCAGATGCTGGTCAAGGAGCCGCACAACAACGCCGCCACGGAGTTCCACCAGGACCGTCCGTACTGGCCGCATGCGGGTGACCGGCTTCCGCTGTCGGCGTGGATAGCGCTGGTCGACGTTCCCCCGGAGCGGGGCTGCATGACCTTCCTGCCCGGCACCCAGCATCGCACCGGCCTGCGCCCGCAGGACCTCCACCGCGAGGAAGACCTGTTCGAGATGGACCCGTCCCTGCGCTGGATCCCTCGCGTCACCGTGCCGCTCCGTGCCGGCGACTGCACCTTCCACAGCGGGTACACCGGCCACATGGCGCTGCCCAACCGCACCGGCCAGGCCCGGCTCGCGCACGTCACCATCTACATGGACGAGGCGACCGCCTACAGCGGGACCGGGCACATCGTGACCGATCCTCTCGGCCTCGCCGCGGGCGACCGTTTGGACGGTGACACCTTCCCCCGTCCCTGGGCGTAGAGGTCGCGCGGACAGGCCGCCGGTCGTGGTAGCCGCGCGAGCATCAAGGATGTGACGGCCAGGGCTCCCTCGACAGCGGTCCGAAGGCCGTGATCTTCTGAGCTGAGCTCAGGGCCGCTGCCGGAAGGGAGCGAGCGTGGCGCGCACGAGGTCGGCGGCGCCCCAGTCGGGGTCGAACTGGGCGATCACGGCCAGGTGCTGGCGTAGCTGGAGGATCGGCATCCGCTCGCGCCAGTCGCGGTCGAGCCCGGTCAGCTCGGCGTACAGCTTGAAGAACACCTGTGCCTCGGGCGGCGGCGCCGTCGTCCACAGGTGGGCCAGGTCGACTTCGGCCCACGTGTACGACACGGCCGGGTCGATCAGCGCGGGCCGCCCGTCGGGGGTGGCCATGACGTTCAGCGCCCACAGGTCGCCGTGCGTCAGGCACGCGGGCCTGACCGGCAGCAGCTCGGGCAGCCGGTCGCACAGCCGCTCCAGCGCCGCCCGGTCCGCGGCGTCGAGCGCCTCCTGGACGCGACGTTCGCCGAGCCAGCGCAGCAGACGGTGCTGGGCGAAGAACTCGAACCCGTCGTCATCCCAGGTGTTGACCTGCCGACGACGGCCCAGCCAGTTGTCCCGGTGCCACCCGAATCGGGGGTGCCGCGTGGTGGTGTGCAGGTGGGCGAGCGCGTGCGCGAGCTGCTCCCAGAAGGCCTCGGTGCCCGGCCGGGGCTGCAGCACGGACAGCACGAGCAGGTCGCGGTCCGCGAGGATGATCTCGGGCGTGGCGACGCCGCCCGCCTCGCGCAGCACGGTGAGCCCTTCGGCCTCCGCGGCGAAGGCGTCGTCCGACGGCGGCTCGCCGAACGCCTTGACGAACACCGACGTGCCGTCACCGCGGCGGGCGAGCCCCGCGGTCGCGGCGAGGCCTCCAGTGGCCGGCTGGACCGCGACGACGTCGGTCAGGCCGGCCGCGTGCAGGCGTTCGAGCAGGAAGGACGTCGTTTCTGTCACAGGTGTGCGCCTCTCTGCTGGTCACGCGTCATGGCGATCAGGGACGAGCCCGCGGCGGCTCACTCATGGAGCGACCCTAGCTGGACGGCGCACCCTCGACGCCGCCCTGTGGACCGCCTGTCCGCGCGACCTGTCAGATGGCTGGTATCGAGCGGGTCTCGCGAATGGCGGCGTCAGGGTGGGCGCGGGCCTGGACCAGCTCCCTCGTCATATTATTCGAATAACAATCCGTCAGGGGGATCCCATGGACTTCGACCAAGCCGACGCCCTCAACCAGGCCATCCGGCTCCTGAGCCTGCGCCACCGGGCCAGGGCCGCGGCGCTGCTGGCGCCGCTCGGCCTGCACCCCGGCCAAGAGGCGCTCCTGCTCGAGCTCGTCCGGGCCGGCCCGATGATCCAGGCCCAGCTCAGCGAGGCGCTCGGCTGCGAGCCGCCCAGCGTCACGCTCATGACCCGCAAGCTCGAAGCCACCGGCCACATCCGCCGCAGACCCGCCCCGTCCGACAAGCGCGCCAGCATCGTCGAACTCACCGACAGCGGCAAAGCTCTCGCCGACCAGGTCAAGCAGCTATGGTGCGCTCTGGCGGAGGAGACCGTGACCGGCCTGCCCGCCGAAACGGTGGCAGAACTACCGGGCATCCTCAACACCTTGACCGGCAACGTGGACACCAGGCGCCCCGCACCCGTCCGCCGGCACGCTCTGGTCGCGGAATCGCGACGAGCCGGGCAGGTTGATCAGGGCACGGCGTTGACCGGTGACTACGAACCGAGCGCGTCGGGATGGGTCCGCAAACACGTCGAGCAGATCGTGCGCACCGGCACGACCGACGGCGTCACGATCAATGGCCTGCCCACCGTGCTGATGACCTACCGGGGTGCCAAGACCGGCAAGGTTCGCAAGACGCCGGTGATGCGTGTCGAGCACGAAGGGCGCTACGCGGCTGTCGCGTCCCTGGGTGGCGCGCCGACCAACCCGCAGTGGTACGCCGGCCTGGTCGCCGAGCCGGTCATCGAGCTTCAGGACGGTGCGGTGACCCGGGAGTACCGGGCGCGCGAGGTGTTCGGGGACGAGAAGGCCCTGTGGTGGCGCCGGGCGGTGGACGCGTACCCGGACTATGCCGACTACCAGCGCAAGACCGACCGCCAGATCCCGGTCTTCGTGCTCGAACCGGTCAGCGGGAGCACACCGGCCGGTGACGTCACCGAGGACTAGTGTTTGTGAGTCGTTGATTCGTGTGCAGTACCGGGCGACGCCCGGGGGCCCTGGCGCGGCGCCGGACAAGCTGGGAGAGGTCGCGCGGTGCAGGTGCGCAGCCGTGGGTCAAGCGCAGTCTCTCGGCCACAGACCGTAGGGTGCCCCGGCTGGTCGCCTGGTCTTGGCGCACCCGGTCGCGTAAGGGTCTCTTCCGTGGTACGGGTGAGCGCCCCCTGGGCCTGCGGCCGTCACGAGCGAGGCGGCGTGGGCATTGTGATGGTGATCTGGTCTGGCGCCGCGTCCAGCAGGAGCAGGACTCCTGCTATCCCGACGATCCAGCGCAGTGTTGTGCGGGATCCGGAGGAGAGCTTGTTCTGCCAGCGTTCGAACCGTTCCCGCATCCGTTCGCCCAGGGCGGCCCATGCGACGAACAGCAGGATGCCTGGGATCACCATGATGGTCACGTACACGCCGAGCAGCGGCGACCATTGGACGGCGGGCAGGCCGGCCGCGGTCATGATGCCGAGGGCGCCGAAGTACGGCACGGCGGTGGCGAACTCGAACAGCCAGGTCCCCAGCCCCAACATCACCATCGAGCGCATGGCGAAGGACCGCGCCCGGATGGATGCACCTTCGGGGTTCTTGTCGGGGATGAAGAAGCTCCCCGCCAGGAGCGCTGCGCCGAGGACGGCCTGTCCCCAGGCCCACACGGTGTCATCGACATGTGGCACGGCGGCGCCGAGGCCGAGCATGAGCAGCGCGCCCAAGGCGAAGTACGCGGTCGCGACCGATCCGAGGTACACGCCGAGCAGCGCGCCCACGCGGTGCGGCCTGGCCAGGAGCAGGTAGAGAGTTATCCCGATCACGGCGGGACTCAGCGTATCGAGCAGGGCCAGTCCGAGCACCGCCCCCATCGTCTCGATCGACAAACCTGTCTCCTGCCGGGAGCCGACGATCCGTAACGACACACCTGTGTTAATTAACATAGCACATGCGTGTTAGCATGGGAACGTGCCGCGACTCGTTGATCATGACCAGCGACGGGCCGAGCTAGGAGAAGCCGCCATCCGGGTGATCCTGCGCGAAGGCCTTGCCGGCGTGACCGTCCGTGGAGTCGCCGCCGAAGCGGGCTGGTCCACCGGCTCCCTGCGGCATTACTTCGGCAATCAGCACGAATTGCAGGCCTATGTCGTGCAGGCCACCACCGACACCCTCCGTCGACGGGTCCTCCCACGCGTCCAGCGGCCCCGCACTCAAGGGTCGGTGGTCGAACAGATCGCCACGATCGTGGAGGAGATGCTGCCCCTCGATGCCGAGCGGCGCGAGGAATACGCGCTGTGGTCAGCGGTCGTGGAATGGGAACGTCAACATCCTCCAGAAGGAGGCTCTGTGACGTGGAACGACCAACGGGCGCTGCACCGTCAATGCATCGCCTCTCTACGCGGATACGAGCCGGCCCGCGAGCCGAGCCAGGCCACGCTCCCGCACCCTGATGCCCAGGTCGAGCTCTGGGCGGCGCTCCTGCACACGTTCGTCGACGGACTCGCCGCCCAGATCATGAACACACCCGGCGAGGTGTCCGCCGACACCGCCGCACAACTGCTGCGTTCCCTGCTGGAAGCCGTACCGCGAGCGGAAGGCGCAGCGCAGGGCGCGCAGGGCACGGCCCCTGAGCAGCAACCAATCGGTCAGTGGCGGTAGCGGGCTGACGCCAGCGGACCGACCGCCATCCGGCGGTCCGATACAGGTGGCCGCTCTATGCGAAGACGCGGTCGACGACGGCGGCTTGCTCGGCGGTGCCTGCGCGGAAATATCGGGCCGAGGTGTCAAGGGAGGCGTGACCGAGACGGGCTTGGACCTGGGCGACGTCGGCGCCGCCTTCGCGTAGGCGGGTGGCGTAGGTGTGGCGCAGCCGTGCCCGTCCTGGACGAGGGCGGCGGCGACGACCTCGGCGATGTCGACCTCATGGATGGGTACGCCGAGCGCGTCGGGGAAGGCGCTGCGCACCACGCCTTCGGTGCGGATGGACTCACTCCACATGTACAGCTTGTTGATGGCGAACTCGCCCGGCCGGACGTGGGTCCCTTGCAGGCCGGAGGCTTCGATGGCCTGTTCGACCTGGTGCAGCATCTCGTAGCTGCCCGGCCGCCGGATGGTGACGGCCCGCTGGTGAGGGTGACGATGCGGGTCAGCCCCGATTTGGCGGCCTGCCCGGCGAAGGCGCCGGCCTGCTCGGCGGCGCGGCCGGGGTCGGGGTCGAGCAGGCCGGCCATGTAGTAGGCGCGGTCCACGCCGTCGACGAGATGTGGGAGGTGGCCGTTACGCTGATGCCGGCCCGGCGTCGGCGACGTCAGGGGGGTGGCAGGGCCGCCACCGATGCGCGTACGGTGCTGGGCGCGGTCGTCTCTGTGCTCACCAGCGGCTGCGCCTGGCAGCACCTGCCGGCTCCTTCGATGTCAGCGTGCCTACCGCGCACCGCTGGTTCGTCCGCCGGACCAGGGCGAACCTGTGGCAGAGCCTGCGCGAGGCCACGATGGACGATCCCGGGCTGGCCGACTGGACCAGGGCGATCCGTGACTGTACGTCATTTGGTGTTTACAAATGGCAATCACCAAAAGAGACCTGGGATCAGCAGCCGCGTACGGCGCCGCGGGGCGTTGGATCAGTCAGGAATGGAGAAGCCCTGACCTGTGCCGTGCGGATAGCGTGAGGACATCCCCTCCCGGCGACTGACAAGGAGCAACACGTCATGAGCGGCACATCGGAGGCCGGCAGCGAGAAGACGCGACACGATTCCTCGGCGGAGAGATTCTCCGCGCAGGAGCGCGCCGCGATGAAGGCGCGCGCCAGCGAGCTGAGGGCGGCGGCACGCGGCGGCCGAGGCGCGAAGAAGGCGGCCCCTGATGAGGCGGCGGTGCTGTCGGCGATCGCCGCGATGGCAGAGCCGGACCGTGCTCTGGCCGAGCGCGTACACGCCGTCGTCACCGCCGCCGCCCCTGAGCTGGCGCCGAGGCTGTGGTACGGCCAGCCCGCCTACGCCAAGGCCGGGAAGGTGGTGTGCTTCTTCCGCAGCGGACAGGCGGACAAGGAACGCTATTCCTCGTTGGGGTTCAGCGTGGAGGCGAATCTCGACGAGGACGATGGCATGTGGCCGACCGCTTACGCCCTGACAGAGTTGACCGAGGCCGGCGAGGCGGCGATCAGGAGGCTCGTTCAGAAGGCCGTGCGCTGACGCGAACGCGACACCGCACCGGCCGGTTCGCAGGGCCCTGGAGCTCTCCGGTGAGCAACGGCTTGCCCAGCTCGAGACGGGTGGTCACCCGGGTCATCGCGGAACAGACCCGGGTGACGCTCGCGCAGCAGTCGGTCGGCCGCGGTCGGATCGATCAGGAATCGACAAGCGCGGACCAGCCAATTCGCCATGGCGTGATGAGCGCGCCACATCAAGTCGAACAACGCCTGACCAAGCGGAAGCGACAGTGAAGTTTTCTCGTGCGCCCAGCAGAGCAGGAGAAACCTCAGTGCAGGTATAGCCATGGAGCGCAAGTCGACAAGGAGTCATTGCGATATGACAAGAAGGCAAAGGATCATCTACTGGCTTTCCACCATTGGGCTCGCATCGGGATTGGTCGGCTCCGGGGTTCAACAATTGTTGAGAGCGGAAGGCGAGGGCGCGTTGGCGCCACCCTATGCTTGGGGCATTGTGGAACTAGGCTACCCCGTCTATATTTTAACGATACTTGGCCTATGGAAGCTCTTGGGGGCGGTGACGATTCTTCTCCCGGGTATCCGCTACTCAAGGAATGGGCGTATGCGGGTCTCTTCTTCCTGCTCACCGGAGGGATGTTCTCGCATATCGCCTCAGGCGACTCTTGGTATCAACTGCTTCCGGCGCTCTTTCTTCTGGTGCTCACGATAGTGTCATGGTATTTCAGGCCGGCAGACAGAAAGCTACTGACGCGAAAGACCTGAGCGTTGCTCCACCTCGGGAATTTCTCGAAAGAGCCGTGAAATAGGGCATCATGGCCGCCACCGCGGATCGCGTCCGATGAACGCGAGCAGCTTGTCCTGAGCGGAGGCGTCCTGCTCGACCTGCATCTCCGGGCCGAACACCTCGATGCCCGGCCCGAAGGCACCCGGCGTGCGGAACTTGTCCATGAGCTCGGCGGGCAGCGCCCTCATGGCCGACCAGGCCCGCTCGACGTCTTCCGGATCGATCGTGTCGTCCTGCGACGTGGCGCGGGCCAGATCCCAGCCGTGCAGCGGGAGATCGTCGCTGACGACCTGGTCGATGTGCTGCTGTGCCGGCATCGTTCCGGTGGGCGTGTCGCAGGGCAGGGTGGCGAGCGCGGGATCATCCAAGGTAGCCTCCACGTCGGCGCGGGCGGCGCGGAAGGCCGCCACCGGGTCGTCGTCGACCGTCGGCGCCGGACTGAGCGAACGGCCCAAGGGCCTCAGCATCACAGCGTGCATGTCGACGATGTGCCGGACCACGTCCCTGGCCGTCCACTTCGCGCACGGGGACGGATGCGACCACTGGTCGGGGCGGACGGAGACGACCTTGCGTTCGAAGGCGTCGGCCCGGCGGCGATAACGGTCGGCGATCTCACTCATCACGGCCATTGAGCTCCTCCAGCGGGGCCGGGTCATGGCGAAAATATCACCAACGGGTGCGTCAGGCGGGCGCGGTTACCATCGGGGTCATGGGCAGGCCCGTGTACCTGGCCGCCGCCGTGCAGGTGGCGGCCCCGCCGGAGCAGGTGTTCGCGTTGATCACAGACTGGCCCCGGCACGGGGAGTGGATGGTTCTGACCACCGCCCGCCAGCTCGGCCCCGGCACGATCGAGGCCTACACCGGGGTGCGGCCGTTCGGTTTCCTGGACACGATGACGATCACGCAGTGGCAGCCCCCGGCGCTGGTGCGGGTGGAGCACACGGGCCGCATCGTGCGCGGCCGGGGCGCCATCCGGGTCCGTCCGCACGCGGGTGGCAGCCGCGTCATCTGGGCCGAGGAGCTGCGGCCGCCCTTCGGGCCGCTGGGCCGCCTGCTGTGGCCGATCGCCGCCCTGGTCGGCGCCGTGTTCGCCCGCCGGTCCCTGCGCAAACTGGCCGCGCTCGCCGAACGCACCGGCAGTCGACCCGCGTAACCGCAGCATCCAGGAACGCACCGGCAGCGTGCACTTTTCCACGGTTGCCTGGGTCCGGGCTAGCGTGTGCGGCTGGTGCACTGACGCGCTGAGCGACGCCGCCTCCGCCGCCGTGGCCGACCCGGGCGACGACACCGGCCTGTCCAGGGCCGCGCTGCCGCCGACCGATCCCGGGATGTGGTGGATTCGGCACAGCGGCAAGTCGCTGGAGGACAACGCGGTCGCCGGGCTGCGGTTGCGGACCTTCCCGTCCACCACCAGCCCGCTGTTCGCCAGCGTTCTGTGGCACTTCACGCCCGTGCCGGGCAAGTCCAACACGTATTTCGTGGAGAACCACAACGCGGGCTGCCTCGACATCGCCGACGGCATCTCCCAGAACGCCGGAGTCCTGCTGGAGGTGCGCGGCTGTGACGGCACGCTCAGCCAGCAGTGGGTCACCCCCCTTCCACGGGGGTGTGCGCTACGGCATGACCAACGTCTGGAGCGGCCTGGCGGCCACGGTCAAGGTGCCCGTGGCCGAGAACGCCAAGCTGACCCAGCAGCAGGTGAACGGCTCGCCGGGGCAGAGCTTCGACATGCCGTTCTTCGGTTTCTGACCGGCTGGCGTGCGCCGGCGGGCCCGTCAGGGCGTGCCGGCGTACGCCGCCTCGGCGTACCGGCCGACCGCCGCCGCGAACGCCGAGATCACCGGATGCGGTCGCCGCCCGTCGCCGGACAGCTCCGGCTGGAACAGCGTGGCCAGGAAGAACGGGTGTCCGGGCAGCTCGGCCACCCGTACCGTGCCGTCGTCGGCGGCGTGACCGGAGAAGACCAGCCCGCCGGCGGCCAGCGTCTGCTGGTAGGCCTCGTTGAGGCCGTAGGAGCAGACGTAGGCCTCCATCGTCGTGGGCGTGCCCATGATCTGCTCGATGAGCGTGCCGGGCGTCAGCCGCACCAGGTTCTCGTGGCCGGCCAGCGAGCACGCCAACGGCGTGAGCAGGAAGTCGCGGGCGCCCTGCTCGTTCTCGGCGTGCGCCACGTCCAGCCCGCACACGTGCCGCGCGAACTCCAGCAGCATGTGCTGGAAGCCGGCGCAGGTGCCCAGGAAGGGGATGCGCTGCTCGCGGGCGACGCGCGCGGCCTCCACCGCGCCGGCCTCGTCCCGGTACGGGCTGCCGGGCACGATCCAGATGCCGTCGAAGGCGTCCAGGCCCGTCACGTCGGTGGTGGGGATCCAGTACGGGTCGAGCGCGATGCCGTCGCGTTCGCGCAGCGCCTCCATCATCAGCGGGATGCGGGCATGGGAGCGGACGCTGGGGGAGCGGTCCCCCACGAGGGCGATTTTCATGTCCCTTATCGTGGCCGCCCGCGTGGCTTAAGCGCCAACGATGAAATCTGTATCTGCTATAAGCAATGCTGATGGACCCTCATTTGCTGACCACGTTCGTGGCCGTTGCCCGGCACGGCTCGTTCTCCGCGGCCGCGGCCGAGCTGGGCTACACGCAGTCGGCGATCTCTCAGCAGATCGCCGCGCTGGAGGCCGACTTGGGGCTGGCGTTGCTGAGCCGCCGCCCGGTCGAGCCGACCCCGGCGGGGCGGCGGCTGCTGGAGCATGCGGGGCCGCTGCTGCTGCGGCTGCGGGCGGCCCGCGCCGACGTGCTGCGTGCCGCGGCCGCGCCCCGCCACCGGCTGCGGCTGGCCGCCACGCCGCTGGCCGTCAACGCGGTGGTGGCCGGTCGCCTGGCCCGGGCGCGTGCCGCGCAGCCGCGGCTGGAGGTGACGCTGGCGACGTGCGCGCGTGACCAGGTCGGCGCCCTGGTGGCCGAAGGGCAGGCCGATCTGGGGCTGGCGGACGGCATCGCCGCGCCCAGCGATCCGCTGCGGCTGCCCGACACCGGTCCGATGACGACCGCGGGGGTGAACGAGGAGGACCTGGCCGTGGCGCTGCCCGCCGATCATCCTCTGGCGGGACGGGCGGCGTTGCGGCTGGAGGACCTGGTGGACGCGCGCTGGCTGCAGACGCCGTTGTGCCCGCTGGCGCGGCTGCGGGATCTGGTGGGGGACGGGTTCCCGGTGGCGATGGAGTACCAGGGCGACGATGTGCACACGGTGGTCAACCTCGTGGGCGCCGGCCATGGACTGACCCTCCTGCCGGTCTCGGTCCTGCCCGCGGCATCGGCGTCCGGGCCGGCGCGGGGGGTGCCGCTGGCCTCGCCGCGCCTGGTGCACCGGGTCGAGCTGCTGCACGGCGCCCTGCCGCCGGGCGCGGCCGACCTGGCCCGCGCGCTGTCGGCCTGACGGCGATCCCTCCTGCTCGGCCGGCGCGTGCGCCCGGTGCGGAGCCGGCCGGCTAGAGCTTGCCGCACCAGGGCACGGCCGACAGATACAGGGTGACCCCGTCAGAGCCCTGGCACGCCTGGATGACGGCCGCGCCCAAGGTCAGCGCCGCGGCGACCGCGCCCGCTTCGGGCACTCCCAGCGCGGCCAGGAACGCGGCCGCGCCGGAGCCGACGCGGAGCCGGTCGATGAGTTCTTGGGTGAGCGCGGCGTCGAGCGTGAGCACGAACCCCCAGGCGTGGGCCTCCAACGACCAGCCGGGGCCGCGGGCGTCCCGCAGGGCGCCGGCCGGCGCCGCACCTCGGATCTCGACGCCGGCCGCGCCCCCGGCGGCCTGGGTGGACGCGGTGGCGTGCGCGGTGTAGCCGGCGCCCACCGTGAGCGCGCACCCCGCCAGGAGACTCACGGCAAAACGACGGGAGGTGCGGCTGGTCATGGGTGACGGTCCTTTCTCCGTGCGTCACCCCCTCACATTACGTGACGATGTTCACACTTTCCGTGCAGGCGTGGCGGGCTCGAAAGCGCGGGCCTGGTGATCCGATCGGCCCGCGGCGAGGCGCACTCTCGGTCAGGCGTGCCAGTCGGTCACCCCGCCCGGCACCGGCGCCGCCGGATCGTACGGCTCGCGGGTGAAGATGAACGTGTTGAGGTCGAGATGGTCGGCCGCGACCCGCAGTGTCTCCCCAGCGTAGTAGCCGTCCAGCCCCAGCCACGTCCCGTCCGGCTGAGGCACGAACCGTGAGGCGCGCCCGGGCCCGCTGACCGGCTCCAGCGACAGGCCCCGCTCGGGCAGCAGCCGCAGCGTGTACGGTTTCGGCCCCCAGTGCCACAGTCCGGTCAGCGCGAGCAGATGGGGGTCGGCCGGCACGGGCCGCCATTCGTCGGGCAGGCGCGGCTCGTGCTCGTCCAGGATGTCGAGCAGGTCGGTGAGCAGCCGCCCGGTGAGCCCAGTGGTGGTGTTGGCCATGAACAGCACCCCGACTCCTTCGGCCGCGTCCGCCCACACGGTGGCCAGGAACCCGGGCATGGATCCGCTGTGCCCGGCCAGGCGGCGCCCGCCGGTCCTGGACAGTTGCAGGCCGAGCCCGAACCCGCCGGTCCAGGTGTCGCCGTCGTCCACGCCGGCCGGTTCGCGCATCTCGGCGAGGGTGCTGGGGCACAGCACGCCGCCGGTGTCGCCGCACAGGAACGCCGCCCAGCGGGCCAGGTCGTGCGGGGTGGACCACAGCTGCCCTGCCGGGCTCATGGCGTCGGCGTCGTGTTCGGGTTCGGCGAGCACGACGTCGGCCCAGGGGTGCACGGCGTAGC
>NZ_VCKY01000095.1 GCF_005889735.1 Nonomuraea turkmeniaca | reverse complement strand
CCCCCGCCCACCGGCTCGGCCTGGGCGGCCGGCGTGGTCGTCAGGGCCAGGGTGGCGAGGATGACGGCGGCGAACGCGGCCACCCGGCGGACGGGCCCGCGGTGCTGAGCCTTCACGGGGCCTCCACGACTCGGCTGCCCCCATCCTCGACGCCGCGGCGACCCTTGTCCAGGATCAGGTGAGACCGCACATGCTGGCCGATGGGTCATCTGGCCAGGATGCGGACGTTTCCGGAAGTGCTGCGGGCGACGATCTTGCTGGTGGCCTTGGCGTCGTTCTCGATCTCGGAGCGCTCGCTGCCGTCCGTGCTCTTCGCCGTCACCGCATAAGAGCCCTTCGGCACGGCCGCCGTCACCCTGCCATCGCTGGACTGGAGATCCAGGTCGGTCGGTGGGCTGGTGAAGGAGAGGTCGATCGCACCGTCCAGGGTCCGGCATCGGACGTTCGCCGACTTCAGCCCGTCACCCGTGATCGGGCCCTCGCTGCGGAGTCGCAACCTTCCCGAGGTGCCGGACAACTGGATGCGATCCCGGCTGGAGATGTCCACGTCCTGCGGGAGGTCTTTGAGTACGACGCCGTCCGCCGCGTCGATGGACAGCCGGATGCCGGGCGGGACCTTGATGTGGTAGCGGGCGCCGCAGTCGCCGAGGACCAGGTTGCAGTTCGCGCTCAGCCGGAGGGTGGCGTCCCTCAGGGACCAGGTGGCGCCGCCCTCGTCGGCGGCCTTGCCGCGGACCCACCGCTCCACCTCGACCGTGTCGCCGGTGCCGGGAAGCACGCGGACGCCGCCCAGGGAGGAGATGATCCTCAGGGAGGTCCCGCTCACGGGGAACGACTGTGCCGAGTGCACCTCTTCGGCGTCCAGATCCAGGCCGCCGCAACCGGCGGTGGCCAACACCACCGCCGCCGCACATGCTGCTAATGCCGCGATTCGCCTCATGAGTCGATCGTGGCCGGGCGCCACACGCCGCTCATCGGCCATCCGGCCGAGCCCGATCGGCCATTCGGCCATCCGGCTGCCGCGCGGCCATGCGGCCATCCGGCCGCGCCCGGCGGCCAGATGGCCGGTCCTACAGGGCCGACAGCAGGGCCGTGACGTGGTGCAGCGGGTCCGAACCGAGCGGACGCACCGCCACCGTGTCAGCCCCTGCCGCCCACAAGCTCTTGACCTGCGCCGCCGCCTCCTCCGGCGAGCCGTGCGCCATCACCACATCCTCCGGAGCGACCCCCAGGAACGACGCCTGCCCCTCCACCATGGCCTCGGGGATGTCCTCCCCGCCGGTGTGCAGGAACGTGAAGACCACCAGCTCGTGATCGTCGCTGTCCGCGGCCCCGATCCGCTCCAGGATTCCGGGCACCTGAGCGGGCCCGATGCCCTCGGGCACGATCGTCCCCTGCGCCACGCGCCCCGACAGCGCCAGCGACTTCGGACTCTTCACCCCGGTCAGCACGGGCGGCACCACGGCGGGCGGATGCACGAGCGACACCCCGTCCAGGTGCACGGACTTGCCGTGCAGCGTGACGGTTTCGCCCCGCAACAACGCGCGTACGGCCGTGACCGTCTCCTCCAAGAGGGCGAGCGGCGACGGCGGGGCGGCGCCCACCTGGCGCATCCAGTCCGATACGCCGTGCCCGATCCCCGCCGCCAGCCGGCCGGGATGCAGGCGCGCCAGGTTGCCCAGCTCCATCGCCAGCAACATCGGGTTACGCAGGGGAGCGGGGGCGATGCCGATGCCGACCCGCAGGCGGGAGGTGACGGCCAGAGCGGTGGCGGCCGAGGAGATGCCGCCGGTCCAGCCCAGGTCCTCCACCACCCACAGGTCGTCGACGGCCGTCGCGTCCAGCGCCTTGGCGAACGGGATGAGCTGCTCGGGCGGCAGGCCCCTGTCGAACATCACGCCAAGCCTCATGATTGCCTCCAGTAGTAGCGGAACACCCGGCCGACCTCCGAGTATCCAGCACGCAGGAAGGCGTTGGCAGTGGGGACGTTGGCGACGTCCGTCGCCGCGACGACGCGCTGCACGCCTGCTTCGGCCAGCGTCCTGGTGCCTCTGGCGAGGAGGTCGTCGACGTAGCCGCGGCCGCGGTGCTCGGGCACGACGCCGATGTAGGCGATCGAGTGGTCGTCGGGGGCCACCAGGCCCACGGGGGAGTCGCCCAGGTGCCCGATGACGAACCAGTCGGGTTTGGCCCTGCGGCTCATCAGGTCGTCGTACATCCATCGGGCCTCTCGCTCGGCGCCCCCCGTGGCGACCTCGATCCGGGTGTCGTGGTCGAGTGAGCCCTCGGAGACGCGTACGAGGAGGTCGATCACCTCGGCAGGGGGCATGCTGCGGGCCGGCCGGTACGTCAGCCGCCCAGGATCAAAAGGGATATCAGTGCCCGCGACCCATTCGAGTGCCAGCCGCTCGACCTCCATGGCGAACCCGGCCAGGGTGAGCGCCTGGTGCTCGACGGCGCGGTCGACGACGGGGGTGAGCCCGGACTTGAGCGGGATGTCGTGAATGATCTTCTTCAGGCCCATCGTGCTCAGGCTGCGGCGCAGCAGGCCGGCGGCGGCGACGGGATCCGGGCCCGGGTCGAACTGCCAGACGATCACCGGCTCCGAGCCTGGGAGGGGCGCCCAGTACGACAGGCGGGCCGGCCCTTCCGCGAAGCACCACTCAGGACGCGTCCTGCCTTCGTCGAAGGCGGCAGCGAGCTGGGAGCGCGCAGGCTCGGGAAACTGGTCGAACAACGTGAAGGCCTCCACACGTGCAGGGGCTCTCCGCCAGGTGATGGGGAGGTGTGCCCGAAGAACATGACCATGTTCTCGCACACCTGAAAGTAACGATTGACAAGGGATGTCAGGCGGCGCTGGCGAGCGCCGTGCGGGCCTCGCCGATCGACTCGCTCGTCTCGAAATGCCGGTCGAGATTGGTGATCATCAGCAAATGGCGGATCATGCCGGGCGCCAACACCAGGATCATGCGTCCGCGCATCTGATGGATGCGGTTGAGCGTGGCCACCAGCACGCCCAGCCCCACGGAGTCGCAGAACGGCACCTCAGTCAGGTCGATCACCAGGTTGGGCGGGTCCGCCTCGGCGATCGCCTGCTCCAACTCGGCCCGCAACCGAGGAGCTCCCGCGACGTCGAGATCACCCACGACGTGCAGAACCATGCAGGGGTCTTCCCGCCAACACCTGACCACCATGGGCCTCACCTGCCCGAACTGCCGAAAGTTATGCCTATTTCTTACATATGTTCTCCATTGCCGTTTTGGTCGTTGGTGTAACACTCGGCTTGGCACTTGGGGCGGTGGTGGACTTCTGTTTCTGGATTTTCGGCTGGTCGCTGCCGACGATGACCTCGATGCCGTCGACGTCCGCCTTTTTCAGCTCGGCCCCGGGAATGGCGGCGGCCACCACGCGGGCGGCGTCCTCCTGGCCCGTGGCGTACCGGACGACGGTCTTCTTGTAGTCCTTCTTCGTGGTGTTGCCCGGCTCGCCCTGGACCTTGAAGCCGTACGCGACCAGCGCCGTCTTCGTACGCGCCCCGAGACCGGTGATCAACGTGCCGTTCTTGACCTTGAGCTTGATGCTGCCCGGCGTGATCGCCGACGGTTTGGCGGAAGGGGAGGGAGAAACCGTGGGTGTGGGCTTGGCGGGATCCTGATCGGCGTTGATCTTGGCGAACATGTCGCGCGCCGCCTGCTTGTCCCACAACACCGCGGACTCGCCCGTCGGCGCCTTGAAGTCGACGTTCGCCAGCGGCACCTCGGCGAACTTCACGTTCTCCAGCGACACGTCCCTCAGCTGCGTGGCCAGCCCCAGCAGCCCGTCGTCCGGGTCCACCTTCACCGTGCTGAGCGTCGAGTTGACGAACGAGGCCAGCTTGCCGGGGTTGGCCATCGTGTCGGCGCTCAGCGCCCGGTTGAGCAGGGCCGAGACGACCTGCTGCTGCCGGTCGATGCGGTCGAGGTCGGAGCGGGCGGTGGCGCGCGTGCGGGCGTAGCCGAGCGCCTGCACGCCCTCGAGCTGGTGGGTGCCCGCGGGCAGGTTGAGCCCGGTCTTGGGGTCGTTGATCGGCACCGGCGTGCACACCGTGACGCCGCCGAGCGAGTCCACGACGTCGATGAAGCCGAGGATGTTGACCTCGATGTAGCGGTTGATCTGCAGCCCGGTGGCGGACTCGACGGTCTGCTTGGCGAGCTTGGGCCCGCCGAACTGGTACGCGGAGTTGATCTTGTGTTCGCCCTTGCCGGGCACCGTCGTCCAGGTGTCGCGCGGCAGGCTCACCACGGTGACCCGGCGGTGATCCTCGGACAGGTGGATCACCATCATGGTGTCGGTGCGCTGTCCCGCCTCGCGGCCCAGCTTGAGCCGGTTCTGCTGCTGCCGGGTGAGGTCGTCACGCTTGTCCACGCCGACCAGCAGGATGTTCTCGGCGCCGCGGGTGGGGGCGGTCACGCCCGCGTCGACGGTGCCGATCTGGCGCGGGGTGGCCCACACCACGCCCGTGGTGACGAGCACGCACGTGGACAGGAACCCGGCCACGATCACATTGCGCCGGCGTGCCTTGGCGCTCCTCTTGAACGGTCTGCGCGGACGGCCGGGCGGGAGCCTGACGCCGCCGTAGGCGTCGCCGCCCACGAGCACTCCGGCGTCCTCCTCGCCCGAGTCACTCATGCGCCCTCCTTCGTCGGACGCATGAACGACAGTCGGCAGTGTTTGATGGGTCGCTCGCTTCGCTCGCTCACTGCCGTCCCCCTCCTGTGATCCGGTGGATCGGGCTTTCGATTGCCCTCCTGCCCTGCCGGTACAGTAGCGTGAGCCCCGCCATGAAGCAGTTCCCCGACTCGCCGCAGGCGCCCGCGGAAACGCGCGCCTGGCCCCCCATATCCGTCGTCATGCCGGTCCTCAACGAGGAGCGGCACCTTCGCGAGGCCGTCGACCAGGTCCTCGCCCAGAGATACCCCGGCGACATCCAGGTCGTGCTCGCCGTGGGTCCGTCCCAAGACCGCACCCAGGAGGTCGCCGACGCCATCGCGGCGGCCGACCCCCGGGTGACCGTGGTGCCCAACCCGACGGGCCGCACCCCCAACGCACTCAACGCCGCGATCGCCGCCTCCCGCAACGGCATCATCGCCAGAGTCGACGGGCACGCCATGCTGCCCCCCGACTACCTGCGCATCGCGGTCGAGACGCTGGCGGAGACCGGCGCCGACAACGTGGGCGGCATCATGGCGGCCGAGGGCGTCACACCCTTCGAGCAGGCCGTGGCCTGCGCCATGACCTCCAAGATCGGCGTGGGCGCGGCCGCGTTCCACGTGGGCGGCACGGCCGGCCCCGCCGACACCGTCTACCTCGGCGTCTTCCGCCGCTCGGCGCTCGACCGGGTGGGCGGCTACGACGAGCACTTCCAGCGGGCCCAGGACTGGGAGATGAACCACCGCATCCGCCAGAGCGGCGGGCTGGTGTGGTTCCAGCCGCGCATGCGGGTCTCCTACCGGCCGCGGCCCAACGTCAAGGCCCTGGCCAAGCAGTACTTCCACTACGGCCGCTGGCGGCGGGTGGTCGCGCGCACCCACGAGGGCACGATCAACCTGCGGTACCTGGCGCCGCCCGCCGCGGTGCTGGCCATGCTGCTGGGGCTGGTCGTCTCGCCGTTCTTCCCGCTCGCGCTCATCGTCCCCGGCGGTTACGCGCTCGCCATCGTGGCGGGCTCGGTGGTGACCGGCAGCGGGCTGTCCCCGGCGGCGCGGCTGCGGCTGCCGATCGTGTACGCCACCATGCACTGCTCCTGGGGCTGGGGCTTCCTCACGAGCCCGAAGAAGCTGGCTCGCCCGCCGAAGTCATGACCCGCTCGACCGCCGCGTTGAAGCGGGCCAGCGCGTCCGGATACTCCGGCCCGAACAAGTAGCTCCTGAGCTTGATCCTGGCTCGGGCCAGCGTGTCCTCCCCGTCGAGGAACTCCGCGAGCCCGGCCAGGTCCTTGCCCAGCAGCATGCCTGCCTCGGTGCTCGGATACCGCTCGTGGAAGGCACGTTCGGGCAGGCCGGCCACGTTCGTCACGGCGTACGGCTTCTCGCTGGCCAGGAAGTCGGCCACGACGCTGGAGATGTCGCTGATCAGCAGGTCGCACTGGTTGAAGCAGTCGTACAGGTGCGGCTCATGGCCGGTGACGATCATGTGGGCGATCCGCGGCGTCGATCCGGTCGCACGGGACGGGTGCCTCGCCTTCGACTTGGCCAGCTCCACCGCCTCGATCATGGTGACGATCTTCCGGTGCGCGCGCAGGGCGCTCTTGTCGCGGTATCCGGTGAGCGGGTGCGGCTTGTAGATCACGCGGAGGGGTGGATCGTGCTCCAGCAACGCCCGCACGATGCGCGGCCCCATGGTGATCAAGGACGTGTGGAACAGGTCGTCGTTCCAGCCTTCCCAGGTGGGGGCGTACAGGACGGTCCGGTACGGCAGCCCGGGCCCCTCCGTCGAGATGCCCTCCAGTTGCGGCCGGCCGACCTCGTGGATGCACTCGTCCCTGACGCCCACCTTGGCCCGGCGGTAACGGTCGCGTCCCGCGGGCCCGGCCACCCACACCTCGTCGTACACCCGGGAGAACGGGTTGAACGACGCCTCCTTGTCGCTGTCGCCGTGGTTGAGGAACGCGCTGCGCAGCGTGGGGATGCGCAGCATGGGGACGTTCCCGCCGACGTTGGAGACGTACAGGCACAACTTGGCGCTGAAGAGGGCGTGGAAGCTCATCAGGTCGGCCGAGGACGGGATGCACACCATCGGCAGCGTCGAAGGCTCCAGATGGGCGGCCATGCCGCGCTCGCGCAGCACCACGATGGCCCGCCGGTCGATGCGCTCCAGCGTGGGCAGCCACATCCTGGCCTGGTAGGCGGCGGCGGTGGCGCCGGAGAAGTACAGGATGACCTCCGGGCGGTAGGCCCTGACCTGCTCGCTCACGACCTGGATGACCCGGGCCTTGTCGGTGAGCGGCAGGGCCCGCCGCACGTAAGGGATCAGCGCCAGCGCGCCGATCGTGCCGCACACGAGCGCCAGGGCCGCGCCGCAGGCCGCCGCGACGGCGCCGGCCGCGGCCCCGAGCACGGGCAGCACGTCCAGGTAGAGGAACCGCACGCTGCGGGCGTTGCCCAGCCAGCCCGGCGGCATCTTCGGGATCCGCAGCGCCGAGACGTCCAGGCTGCGAGTGGTGACCGGCATACTGCTGAGCGTCTGCCTGAGCCGCAGAGCCAGCCCCGTGTGCACGGCCCGCACCCCGTGAATCCCGAACATCCCCGCCGCCAGCGCCACGAACCACGGCGAATCCGGGCCCACCGTCCGCGCCACCAGCAGCAGCGCCGCCGTCTGCCGGGCCGCGAATCGCAGCGTCACCCCCAGGTGCACCCTGCCGAGTACGTCGGTCAACCGCCTCGCGACGCGCGGCGCGGCGTACTCGGCGGCGTAGGAGAGCGCGGCCACCACCCCGAACAGCAGCGGCGCCGGCCAGAGGGCCGACACCAGCAGCGCGGGGTAGCAGACGAGCAGCGCCGCGATCACGATGAGTTTCCTCATGTGATCGCACAGTAACAAGCCTCAGGTCAAGCAGCGTCCACGCCACGCCTGCAACGCGGGGGTTTTCACGTACTTGACCCTTATGCCATCGGTCGACCGGCGGCCAGCCGCAAGAGCAGCTCGGCGATCTGGAGGTCGGCGGGGTGGGTGACCTTGATGTTGTGCTCGCTGCCCGGCACCAGGTGGATCGGCACCTCGGGCAGGTAACGCAGCACCACGCCGCAGTCGTCGGTGGCCGGGCGGCTGCCGAAGCCGGGGTCGGCGAACGCCCGTTCGTACGCCTCCCTGATCACCGACAGCTTGAAGCACTGCGGCGTCTGGCTGCGCCGCAGCCGCGACCGGTCAAGCACCTCGCCGATGACCTCGCCGTCCGGCCCCGGCACGGCCACGAAGACGGTGTCGGAGCTCGGGATCGCCACGTTGACGGCTCGATGCGTGCGCAGCGCGCGGACGCAGTCGGTGATGATCCTGGGCTCCACGAGCGGGCGTACGGCGTCGTGCAGCAGCACATCGCACTCCTCCGTCCCCAGCGCCTGCAGGGCCCGCCACGTGCTCTCGGTACGGCTCGCGCCCCCCTCCACGATCTTGGTGACCTTGCGGTAGCCGCCCTTTTCCACGATCTCGCGCACCCGGTCGGTGTAGCCCGGCGTCATCAGCACCACGATCTCGTCGATCTCCGGCGCGTCCTCGAACACGGCGATCGAATGCTCGATGATCGTCTTTCCGGCGATCTCGGCGAGTTGCTTGGGAGTGGCCAACCCCACCCGCTGCCCCACACCGCCCGCCAAAAGCACGCCAACCGACCTGGAATCCATAGCGGCAGAGTATCGGTGCCGCTCCGTGATATTGCCTTGACCTGTCGCTACGCTTGCTAGGCACCCCCAAGCCCACGCGCTCCACCCCCGGCCGGGAGGAGACCCGCGCTTTGCCTGACTCGTTGACGTCCCGCGAGAGCACGACCACGTCGGTCGTGCTGCTCGCCACGACCCCGGCCGGCCGGCTCTCCTGTGCGGACGGCACGCTGCTGGACCGGATCACCGGCCAGCTCGCCACGCTGCCCGTGAGCGAGATCCACGTGGTCACCCCGGGCGGCGGGCTCGGCGCCGACCTCAGGGGCGTCGCCAAGATCGCCAGGATCTCGACGGGCGCCCTCGCCGTGCTCCCCGCCGACCTCGTGGCCCACACCGAGGCCCTCGCGTTGCTGCTGGAGCATCCCGCGCACGCCACCGGGGCGCTAGTCTTCCCCGACGCCATCGCGGGGCCCATGCGGCCGCCCGTACGCGTCGAGGGCGGGAAGGTCGTCGCCGCGGGCAGCTCTTTCCACGTCGTCCCCGAGGCGAACGCCACGTTCCGCGGGGGGTTGCAGGCCGGCGAGTCCGACCTCGGCACGCTGGCCGACATCGCCGAGGAGCTGGCCGAGCTGGCCGACGCCGGCAGGCTCGGCCCGGTCACCGCGGTCGAGGCCGTGGACCTGCTGCTGGTCGGGCTGGTCAGGTCGGGTGCGCAGGTGCGGGCCGCGGCGATCGGGCCGCTGCACGCCGACCGGGTGACCGGCCAGCAGGCCGCCGACACCGCCATCGCCGCGCTGGCCGATGTGGACGAGGCCAGGGTCAGGCTCGACACCTCGGTCAAGCAGGACGACGGCTTCTTCGCCACGTTCTTCGTCTCCACCTGGTCGCGCTACCTGATCAAGCCGGCCGTCAAGCTCAAGCTCACCCCCAACACCGTCACCGGCGTCTCGGTCGCCCTGGCCCTCCTGGCGGCCGTGTGGTTCTCCGCCGGCACTCAGGGCGGGCGGTTGCTCGGGGCGCTGCTGTTCTACCTGTCGTTCGTGCTCGACTGCCTCGACGGCCAGCTGGCCCGCTACACCCGCACCTTTTCGCCGCTCGGCGCCTGGGCGGACGGCATGGCGGACCGGTTCAAGGAGTACACCGTCTACATCGGCCTGGCCGTCGGCTCCACCGACCCCGGCATCTGGCGCCTCGCCGTGGCCGCGACCATCCTGCAGGTCGTCCGGCACAGCATCGACTTCGCCTACGCCGGGGCCGTCGCCGACGCGGCCCGGGTCGGGGCGGGCTGGGGCAGGCCGCCCCGCTCGCTGCTGGAGTCGGCCCACGGCCGGCGCCCGACCGGCTTTCTCGGCCTGACCCAGATCGTGGGCCGCCGGGTGGCCGGCCACTGGGCCAAGAAGATCATCATGCTGTCCGTCGGTGAGCGGACCGCGTTGATCGCCGTCACCGCCGCCTTCTGGAACGCCCGCGTGACGTTCCTCTCCCTGCTCTGCTGGGGCGGCGTGGCGGTCCTCTATCAGCTCGCCGGACGAATGCTGAGGTCGGCGCGATGAGCCCGGTGCACATGGCCCCCGTACCCAACAGCACCGTCGTGGCCTACCGCGACGACGGGCCGCTCTCGCGCGCCATGGGCCTGCTCGTGGCCGGGCAGCTGCCACCGCTGCCGCCGGTGCTCGCGGGCACCTTCGTGACCGGCGTGCTGCTGGTGCTCGGCGTGGCGGGGACGGACGGGCTCGCGGTGTTCGCGCCGGCCGTGACGTTGCTGCTGGCCGGGCCGGGCAGCACACATCCGCACGACGGCAGGTTCGACTGGCTCGTGCCGCCGATCCTGCGGGTCATCGAGTACACGTTCGTGGCGGCGGTCGGGTTCGCCCACCAGCTGAACCCGGGGCTGATCTTCCTGTTGCTCGGCGCGCTGGCGTTCCACCACTACGATCTGGTCTACCGGTTGCGGCAGCGTGTGTACGCTCCGTCGTGGCTGGCCACGCTGGGGCTCGGCTGGGACGGCCGGATGATGGCGGTCTCGCTGGTCGCGCTCATGGGGCCGCTGACCTTCGGTTATGCCGTGCTCGCCCTCTACCTGTGGGCGTTGTTCGGCGGGGAGAGCCTGACCTGCTGGCTGGCCGCACCCCGATCCGGGGTGGAGGCGAGCGATATGGGAACGCAAGACTAACGCCGGATTACCCGCGGAGGGCCCAAAGGGAACTAACCTTTGGGCCTACGTACGTCATGCTCGACATGCTCGACTGAGGAGTGCACGTTGCTGGGAATGGTGCTGGCCGCTGGGGCCGGACGACGCCTGCGGCCGTACACCGACACGCTGCCCAAGGCGCTCGTGCCGGTCGACGGTGAAACCACGATCATGGACATCTCGCTGCGCAATCTCGCCGAGGTGGACCTGCGCGAGATCGTGATCGTCGTCGGGTACGCGGCGCAGGCCGTGCACGAGCGCAAGGACGCCTTCGAGAAGAAGTACGGCGTCAAGCTCACCCTGGTGCACAACGACAAGGCCGAGGAGTGGAACAACGCCTACTCCCTGTGGTGCGCCCGCGACTACTTCTCCCAGGGTGCGCTGCTGGTCAACGGTGACACCGTGCACCCGGTCTCGGTCGAGAAGACGCTCCTGTCCGCCCCCGAGACCAGCGACATCCTGCTCGCCGTCGACAACGTCAAAAAGCTCGCCGACGAGGAGATGAAGGTCACGCTCTCGCCCGACGGCTCGCTGCGGCGCATCACCAAGCTGATGGACCCGGCCGAGGCCTACGGCGAGTACATCGGCGCCACCCTCATCAGGCCGGGCGCCGGAGAGCGGCTGGCCGACGCGCTGCGGGCCACGTTCGAGCGCGACCCGCAGCTCTACTACGAGGACGGCTATCAGGAGATGGTCGAGCGGGGCGAGACGATCCACGCCGCGCCCATCGGCGAGGTCGACTGGGTCGAGGTGGACAACCACGACGACCTGGCCAAAGCCCGCACCATAGCCGTTCGCTACTGAGGGGGCGGGCATGCCGCTTCTCGCGAGGATGTTGCCGGCGCCGCTGACCATGCAGGTCAGGCGCGGCGCCGTCGCCGAACTCGGCGTCCTACTGGCCGACAGCCGGGTGGCGACCTCTGGCAGGGTCGCCGTGGCCGTCGGCCCGGGCCAGGGCGACCACATCGAGAGCCTGATCGCGCCCCAGCTGGACGAGGCCGAGGTGTTCAGAGTGGCCGACGGGTCGGTCGACGCGGCCGTCACGCTCGGCGCCGACCTGCGTAAGGGCGCCTACGAGGTGGTGGTCGGCGTCGGCGGCGGCAAGACGATCGACGCGACCAAATACGCCGCGTCGCTCGCCGGCATCCCGATGGTCGCGGTGGCCACCAACCTCTCCCACGACGGCATCTGCTCGCCCACGGCCTCCCTCGTCTACGAGGGAGGCAAGGGCACGTTCGGGGTGCCGATGCCGCTGGCGATCCTGGTCGACCTGGACTTCGTGCACAATGCGCCGAAGTCGCTCGTCCGGGCAGGCGTGGGCGACGTCGTGAGCAACCTGTCGGCCATCGAGGACTGGCAGCTGGGCAACATCGAGCGGGGCGAGCCGATCGACGGGCTGGCCTGCTCGATGGCCCGCACCGCCGCCGAGGCGCTCATCGGCCGCGCCGACTCCATCGAGTCCGACGCCTTCCTGACCGTGCTGGCCGAATCCCTGATCCTGTCGGGCATGTCGATGGTGATCGCGGGCTCCTCGCGTCCCGCGAGTGGTGGAGACCATGAGATCCTTCATGCCGTGGATCAGCTTTTCCCCGGCACCTCCAACCACGGCGAGCTCGCCGGGATCGGTGCCGCCTTCTGCTTCTTCCTCAGGGAGGACAAGGCTCGCGTCGCGCAGGTCGTCGACTGCCTGCGCCGCCACGAGCTGCCGGTCGTCCCGGCCGACATCGGGCTGAGCGACGCGCAGTTCGCCGAGGCCGTCGCACTGGCCCCGGCCACCCGTCCCGGCCGTTACACGATCCTGGAGCACCTGCGCATGCAGGACACCGAGATCCACGATCGGGTGGGGGACTATGTCCGGGCCTTCGGTCGCTGAGCTGCGGCGGGTCGCCCAGCCCGCCGGCACCATGGACCGCAAGAGCGGCGAACACTGGGCCGGCACGCTCTACATGCGCAGGATGTCCATCTACGTCACGTGGCTGCTGGCCAAGACGCCGATCACGCCCAACCAGACCACCGGGCTGATGATCGTGACCGGGGTGGCCGCGGGCGTGGTCCTGGCGCTGCCCGGCGTGGCCGCGGCGGTGCTGGCGTTCCTGCTGGTGCAGCTCTACCTGCTGCTCGACTGCTCCGACGGCGAGCTGGCACGCTGGACGCAGCGCACCTCGATCACCGGGGTCTACCTCGACCGGGTGGGCCACTACTTCGCCGAGGCGGCCCTGCTCATCGGGCTGGGCTTCCGGGCGTCGATGGTCATACCGGACTGGTATACCGTGCTCGGCGTCGGGACGGCGCTCGGGGCCATCCTGATCAAGGCGGAGACCGACCTGGTGGACGTGGCGCGGGCCCGTTCCGGGTTGCCTGCCGCGACCGAGGCGCAGGCCGGGCAGATTCGGTCCGGGCTGCTGGCGTTGGGGCGCAGGATCCTGTCGGCGACCAAGTTCCACCGGATCATGCAGGCTGTCGAGCTGTCGATCCTGGTCGTGGTCGCGGCCGTCGTGGACGTGTTCATCGGGGACATACTGGCCACAAGGGTGCTGTTGATCGCGTGTTTCCTCGCGGCTTGCCTACAAGTGGTTCTGCATTTGGTAAGCATCCTCGCGTCGAGACGCTTGGCGTGATGCCATGTCGGAACCGGAGACGGTCGGCGTCCGTCGTATAGATCGGACGTCCGCCGTTCGGTGGGGGTTCATCCCCAGTTCCGATACGCTTAGCTTCACCCGTACCCAGAAACAGACTCGGTGATCATGAAAGCATGCCACGACCGCCTGGTGATCTCTTGAAGATCTCGTGCGTCATTCTCACCATGGGCAACCGGGTCGCGGAGCTGAACCGGGCGGTCGAGTCCGCGCTCAACCAGATCGACGGCGACGTCGAAGTGGTGATCGTGGGCAATGGCGCCGACGTGCCCGAGGTGTCGGCCACGCCACCCGAGGGATCGGCCGCGGTCGTGAAATCGATCCGGCTCGACCAGAACGCGGGCATCCCCGCCGGCCGTAACCGCGGCGTGGAGGAGTGCTCGGGAGACGTCGTGCTGTTCCTCGACGACGACGGCTGGTACGCCAGCCAGAAGGTCGTCGCCCACGTGCGCGACCGCTTCGCCACCGAGCCGGACCTGGCGGTCATCTCCTTCCGGGTGATGGACCCTGACGGCGGCATCGGCCAGCGGCGCCACGTCCCCCGGTTGCGCGCGGGCGACCCACAGCGCTCCTCGCCGGTCACGACCTTCCTCGGTGGCGCATCGGCCGTCAGGCGCTCGGCGTTCCTGCAGGTGGGCGGCCTGCCGGAGCGGTTCTTCTACGCGCACGAGGAGACCGACCTGGCCTGGCGGCTGCTCGGCGAGGGCTACCGGATCGAGTACGACGCCGAGACGGTGATGTACCACCCGCAGGTCCCGCCGACCCGGCACGCCAACTTCCACCGGCTCAACGCCCGCAACCGGGTCTGGCTGGCCCGGCGCAACCTGCCATGGCCGCTGGCGGCGCTCTACCTGACCAACTGGGTGGTGCTCACCCTCGTCCGCGAGCGCGGCTCGGCGACGGCGCTCAGGGCATGGTTCGCCGGGTTCATGGAGGGTCTGCGCAGCCCGGCGGGCGAGCGGCGGCCCATGGCCTGGCGCACGGCCTGGCGCATGGTCAAGCTCGGCCGCCCCCCGATCGTCTAGCTCAGACCTCCACCGCCGCACCGAACGTCATGGCCGCCCGCGAGACGGTCGTGGCGAACATCGCCCGCTTGGGCAGCCCCAGTTCGCTCAGCTCCTTGGCGATGGGATGGTTGCCGAGGCGGATCAGCGCGCCGCTGGGCCGCATCCTGGCGCCGCGGGCGCGTACGGACCAGGGAACGCGCCGCGTGACCCCGTCCAGGTGCGTGTACGCGTCCATCGGCGTCATCGCCGCGGCGGCCGGCACGGGCACGCCCGGCTTGATCAGCATGTCCAGCACGAGCCGATCGTCCTTGCGGAGGATGCACCGTTTGTAGGGCGAGTCGAGCCGCAACTCGATGTCCGCGAGCTCTTTCGGGAACCCCCAGATCGTGCGCCCAGCGTCCAGCGTGAACCGCTGGTCCACGGGCAGCCAGTGCACGAAGATCCCCGACTGCCGCAGATCGGCGAGCCCCTTGGCTCCCGATGCGCCCGGAGGACGGACCAGGAAGGCCATCCCGAACTCGTGGTAGGTGTCGAGGTCCCCATCCCGGTAGTCGACGAACAGCAGCATGCAGACGGCCTTGCCGGGCAGCGCCTCGGCCACGTCGAGCCCTGAGTACGCGATGACCGCCCTGGCGGCGTCCGCACGCACCGGGTAGAAGGCGCTGCAGATCTCCGCGTCCCTCACCCGGACAGGCATGTCCACCGCCCGGCCTTGGATCAGATGCGATGCCATGGACCCAGTACATCAACCCCCGGCCCGGCCCGCCATGGCTACACCGCCAGAGCGTGCGTGGCGGACCGGCCCGCCCACAACTCGGCCTGGCGCACGAAGGCCGCCGCGTGGTCCGGCCAGTGGTGGCGCAGGCGCGCCTCGGCGTGGCCTTGGGCTCCGAGCTTGGCCCGCCGCACCGGGTTCTCCTTCAGGTCGAGTACGGCGTTCAGCACCGCGTCCACGTCCAGCGGCACGACCAGCCCGCAACCGGCGCCCTCCACCAACGCGGCCCCCTGCGGCGTCGTGATCACCGGCAGCCCGCGGCCCATGTAGTCCATGATCTTCGTCGGCGCCTCGCTGACCGTGTCGTCGGCCAGCGAGAGGCCGGCCAGCGCGCCCTCGGCCATGCGCAGCGCGTGCCGGTTGGGCACGTATCCGAACCAGTCGAGCAGGCCGACCCGCTGCGCGTCCCGCAACAGCGGGCGCACGTCGCGCTCCGCCGCCCCCATGAGGTCCAGCC
The DNA here is from genome assembly GCF_005889735.1 of Nonomuraea turkmeniaca. Lineage (GTDB taxonomy): Bacteria > Actinomycetota > Actinomycetes > Streptosporangiales > Streptosporangiaceae > Nonomuraea > Nonomuraea turkmeniaca. The sequence continues at coordinate 22,643 of NZ_VCKY01000095.1, read as the reverse complement.
TGACGCCGTGCGGGACCAGGCGCTCCGCCAGGCCGATCAGCTCGTTGACGCCGCGATCGGCGGCCAGCCGGCCGATGTGCACGACCCTGGTGTCGCCAGGAGGGGGAGGGCTGGACGACACCAGGGTCGCTTCGGGCACCACCGCGGAGGTGATCACTCGGTGGCGGCGCTCGGCGCGGGCCAGTTGCCGGGGGGTGACCCCTTCGCGCATGTCCCACACGACCGGAGGACGCCGGTACGGCAGCGCGTGCAGCAGCCTGTAGTCGTGGACGATCAGCAGGTCCGCCCCCTTGACGCCGCGTCTGAGCGCCGAGCGCGCCTTGCCGTACGGGGCCGAGCGCGCCACGTCCACCGCGGTGAGCCCCATGACCGGAGTCACGTTGTAGTAGGTGAACGGCGCCACGTAGGTCACCTCGTGGCCCGCGTCGAGCAACGCCCTGATCTGCCTGTGCATGATCCGGGCGTCCTCGGGGTGATGGACGGTTGTGGCGACACATGCGCGCATGTGTCGATGCTCCGCGCCTACCAGGTCAAAGGCGTTAATACGGGTGGAACGGTCGCTTAACTTCGAGAGGGGCGGCGATAGAGCCAGACGAGGCGGGGCTCGAGCACCCACTTGAAGACGGTCCTGGTCTCCGGCAGACACAGAATGATCGCCAGCGCGAAGCAGCTGGAGCTGATCGCCAGCACGCCGAGCGGCCCGTGCAGCCACGGGAACTCCAGCCAGCCCATCTCCTTGGCGATCAGCACCGGGATGCCGTGCAGCAGGTAGCAGTAGAGCGTACGGGTGCCGAGGTCGGAGAACCACGTCTCGCTCCTGGGCACCAGCGCCAGCACCGCGAAGCACATGGCCAGCGAGCACACCAGGAGCCCGGTGCGCAGGCCCAGCCCCATGTACCAGGACAGGTCCATGTCCTGGAAGCTGTGCTTGAAGTAGAACGGGTCGAGCGGCGCCCTGGGCGCGATGTAGATCGCCACCGCGGCCGCGCCGATGACCGTGAACACCGACACGATCTTGATCCACCGCCGGTTGAGCAGCTCGAAGTGCTCAGGCTGCATCACCAGGCCGATCACGAAGAACGGCAGGAGGCCGAAGAAGCGGTCCATGCTGAAGTCGCCGGAGATCTGCGAGAACCCGGCGAACAGGTAGATCGCGATCGCCACCGGGACCGGGTATTTCATCCGCTTCCACACCGGTGTGGACAACCGCCAGAACAGCAGCGCCAGCAGGTACCAGTTGAGCCACGCCGGGTCGATGATCGTCAGGCTCCACTTCTGTCCCAGGGAGAAGCGGAGCGCGGCGTAGCCGACCTCGACGATGACGTACGGGACCAGGAACGTGTCGACCAGCTTGTTGGTCTTGGCGTTGGAGTTCCAGAAGTTCCTGGACAGGTAGCCGCTGATCAGTACGAACAGCGGCATGTGGAAGGTGTAGATGAAGACGTAGAGGGCCCTGGAGGAGTCGGCCGACAGCGTCGGCACCAGGGAGTGGCCGACGACCACGAGCGCGATCAGGACGAACTTGACGTTGTCGAGGAACGGATCGCGCTTGCGCTTGGCCGGCTCGGCCTCGGTCTTCGGCTCGGCCTGCGTCAGCGGCCGCTCCTCCGTCGCGACCCGGCCCGCCTCGCCCGGCGCTGCCCCGCCCGGCTGGGCGTCTACGGGCACTCCGCGCGGGCTGGTGGGCCGAACGTCGGCCGGCACTCCGCGGGGATCAACCGGCGGCGGGCCGGCTGGGACCGCGCGTAGGCCGGCGGGCTGAGCGGGACCGGCGGGCTGAGCGGGACCGGCAGGCTGAGCGGGACCGGCAGGCTGAGCGGAGGTGCCCGGGGCCGGCTGGTCGCCCGGCAGGGCACCGTGCGGGTCGGTCCGCTCGCTCCAGAAGGCCTCCTCCGGCAGCGGCCACCGCGCGCCCGTGTTGGCGGGCCCACCTCCCTCGTCCGGACCCGCCGAGCTCGGCGTGGGTGTGGCCGGTGGAGAGAATCTGGTGTCAGACACGAGAAGGACGCTCAGCTTCGCTAGGGGCCGGGGAACACGACGACACCACGACGTGAATACCACCTTACGATTCGGTGTCGCGCTGCGTCGCCGACCCGCAACAGACTATCCGGCTCGAGGGCTTCTGTCTCTCAAGGACGCCCAGAACGCCCGCTTACACAGGGAACTTGGAGCGTCCACCATTCCCTGTGCCTGCTTGAGGAGCTGCGACAATCCACCATCGTCGTGCCGCACTAGGTGCACACGTTCGTCTGCTGCGACGCCGTGATGGTGCTCTGCTTCACGCTGTCGGGCAGCTCCGTCACCTTGACCGACTCGAAGTCCTCGCCCACGACGAGCTGGATCACCGGACCGCTCTTCGGCGTGGTCCCCGCGGCGGCGGTCACCGGCGCGTACGGTTGCGCGTTGGTCGCCGGCACCTTGCCCGCCGCCGGAGCCGGCTTGGGCACGACCGCGCCGGCGAGCGTGCCGGCGTAGTCGGGCGCCGTGGCGATCGACTTGGCGTAGTGGATCTCGCTCTTGGCCATGCTCTGACCGTTCGTGGCCTCGTAGTTGCCCACGCTCACGACGTTGAAGCCCTGCTCGGCGAGCTGGTCGGCGACCTCGCGGGCCTTGCCCACGGTCTTGGTGCCGTTGAGCACCTGGACCTTCACCTGCTCCGGCTTGACGGTGACCTTGGGCTTGGCGCTGGCCGACGGAGTCGGGACGGCGACCTCGGTGTCGGTCCTGATCGCGGTGAACAGCTTGGCGGCGTCAGCCGTCCAGACCACGCGGTTCTTGTTCTCGGGGTCCTCTGCCCACGGGACCGTCGTGAACTGCACGCCCTTGGCCGTCAGCTGCTTGGCGCTCATCGCGATCTCGATGAGCCGCTCGGTGTCGTTGGCCAGCTCGGGGTCCATGGTGACGGACCCGGCCGCTGCGGCGATGAAGCCCCGCAGCTTGCCCACGTCGGTCATCAGGTCACTGCTGGTGGCCTTGGCGACGACCTTGCTCAGGAAGATCTGCTGGCGCTTGATGCGCTGGATGTCGCTGCCGTCGCCGTATTTGCGCAGGCGTACGTATCCGAGCGCCTTCTCACCGTTGAGCAGGCTCTTGCCCGGCGGCAGGACCAGCTTGGACGCCTTGTCGTTGACGCCCGACTTCAGGCAGATCTCGATGCCGCCGAGCGAGTCGACGATGTTCTTGAACCCACTGAAGTCGACCTCGACGAAGTGGTTGATGCGGATCTGCGTGAGCGTCTCGATGGTGGAGATCGTGCAGGCGATGCCGCCGGAGTTGTACGCCGAGTTGATCATGTCGCGGCGCGGGGGCATCTCCTGCTTGGTGGTCTCGTTCTTGCACCGGGGGACCTGCACCATCGAGTCGCGCGGGAAGCTGATCAGCTGTGCCTTGTCGCGGTTGGGCGAGATGTGCATCAGGATGATCGTGTCGGTGCGCTTGCCGCCCGCGTCGGCGAGCCTGGCCGTCTGCTGGCCGTATTTGGCGTTGCCGTCGCCCGCGCGGGTGTCGGAGCCGACGAGCAGCACGTTGAGCGCGCCCGTGTCCGGGGGACGCGGGTTGATGATGTCTTCCTTGACGGGCTTCTGGGTGATGTTGCCGAAGGCGTCCCGGTACATCGTGTAGGCGGTCAGCGAGCCCGCGACCATGACCGACGTGACGCCGATGCTGATCCAGGCCAGCACCCGCATCTTGCCCTGGCCGCCTCCGCCGCCGCGGTGGTTGCGCGGCGGCCGGTCGTCGGGCGGTGGCGGCGGCGGGGCGGCCGCCGCGGCCCGGCGCGCCATCCTGCTGCCGGGCTGGGTGGGGGCGACCCGGCGATCATGCAGCGGGTCGGCTACCGGCACGCTCCTGTAGTCAGTCATACGCCCCCTAGCCTCGTTCCTCGCGCTCGCGCGCCGGCTTGGTCGTTCCGCGCCACGAGATTAGGTCACGTTCCGCGTGTCCGGAGCGACGACTGCCGGAAACGACCGTGACCCGGGCGTGATGTTTCCGCGGGCAAGCATACTCAGAGCCGGACATGAGGTGGAATATCATTCGCTGAACTCTTTCTGGCTTCCTGACTGATTTCCCAGGTCAGGCCTGATGCTCAGGGCCGCGGCAAGACAGGCCAGAGGTACGGCCGGCAACACGTACCGATAGTCGAACTCCGCCGCCGCGGCCGGTGTGATCAGCAACACAACGGCCACTGACCAGGGCACCAGCCAGGACGGAGCGCCCGCGAGGCGCTCTGCCTTACGCCTACGGGCGATCGCCGCCACGGGAGGCACCAGGAGGACCACCAGGAGCACCGGGCCGGGCAGCCGCGCCATGCTCTGGTAGGCCCTCAGCCATCCGGCGTAGGGCTCGACGATCTCCGTGCCGATCGCACCTTGCTCATAGAGCTTGGCATACTCCGCGCCGACCTGCGCGGGATAGCGGCCAGGTGGTCCCGGTGGGGTCACCGGAAACTGGTAATAGCTGTAGACCTCCTGGTCCGGATAGACCGCCCGGTCCCAGCGGAACGTGCGGCCCAGCTCGGTCAGGACGGAGCCGGCGTAGTCGAGCGGCTGCTTGACGATCGCCAGCATCGCGAACCTGGCCGCCAGGTCGTCGTTCTCCTTCGTGAACGTGATGCCCGGCAACATCACCAGAGGCGCGTCTTCGGCCCAGATGTACTCCTGGGACGGCGGGCGCTGCTCGGGCGGGCGCGGGTCGCACAGGACCTTCAGGTCCGGCGGCGGGTTCATCTTGGCGCAGTCGGCGAACGACATCGTGCGGGCGTACAGGAAGGCGCCGTTCGCGCCTACGAGGCCGACCCGCTGGTAGGTGGCGTAGAACCAGGCTCCGTAGGCGACGATGGGCACCAGGGCGGCCGCCACCAGCACCCCGGCGAGCCTGATCCGCCTGCGCAGGACGAACCAGGCCGCGAGCACGACGATGAGCGGCTGGCCGACGGTCCTGGTCAGCGTGGCGGCGGCGAGCAGCAGCCCGATGGCGGCGACCGTGCTCGTCCGTTGCGTCGTGCACAGCGCCACGGCGGATACGACCAGGAACATGAACAACGTGTCGGAGACCAGCAGGTGCTCCAGCTCGACCTGGTACGCGTCGAGCAACACGGGCACCGTGGCCAGCGTCGCCGCCCACTTGGGAGCTTTCCTGGCGACCCGGTAGATCAGCACGCCGGTGCCCAGCCCCAGCAGGTGCTGCGCCGCCGCCACCACGGCGAAGGAATGGAACGGCTCCAGCAGCGTGATGAACATCGAGTAGCCGGCCGGACGCACGAGGTCGGGGCGGGGTTTGAAGACGGTGACGATGTAGGTGTAGGAGTCGGGGAACCACAGGGCCGGGCGGTAGCCCAGCATGGCCAGGGCACGCAGGAGCGTGCCGAGAGCGAGCACCCCGAGGAACCACCGGTGCCGCCGCGCGACACCGGCCCACCGGCGCCCCGCGACACCGGCCCACCGGCCGCTCGGCGCGGGCTCGGCCGCGCGGACCGCTGACGTCACCTGCCCGTCCTCCTGCATCTCCGGCACGTCGCGTACGCTACCGGCCGGCACACGGAGCCCGCGCCACGGGACGTTGGATACGCTCGCTCACCGATGGAACTCGATCGACCCGGCCGGGTGCTCGCCGCGCTCTCGGTGGTGCCCGCGCTCGCCGTGGCGGGCTGGTTGCTGGCCGGGCTGCCGTTGCTGCTGCTCGGCCGGTTCGCGCCGCTGCCCGCGCTGCTGCTCGGCGTGCCCGCCGCCGCGCTGCTGTGCTGGGCCGGGACGCGGCGGATCGGCAAGGTGGCCGAGGCCACGGTGTGGCAGGTCGCCGGGGTGGTGGCGGTCGCGGCGGCATCGGCCGCGTTCAACGTGGTCATGCACAGCGAGCAGCTGATCGTCAGGCGCGACCCGGCCACCTACGCGCAGTACACCGCCTGGATCGCCGGCCATGGGGCGCTGCCCGTTCCCGTCCAGCCGGAGGCGTTCGGCGGGGTCGACCCTTCGCTGGACTTCGTCAGCGTCGGGCTCTACGGCGCGGACGGAGGGGTGGTGCCCCAGTTCATGCCGGGGGCGCCGATGTTGTTCGCGCTCGGCCACTGGCTCGGCATGCCGTTCGCGATGCCGGCCGTGCTGGGCGGGCTGGCCGTGCTCACGGTGGCCGGGGTGGCGGCACGGCTGGCCGGGCCCCGGTGGGCGGTGCTCGCGGCGCTGGCGTTCGCGGTGAGCCTGCCGATCCTCTACACCTCGCGGACCACGTTCAGCGAGATCCCGTCGCTGATCCTGCTGTTCGGCGGGCTGGCGCTGGCGCATGACGCGCTCGACCGGCCGGGCTGGGCGCGGGGGCTGCCGGCGGGGCTGGTGTTCGGGCTGGCCGTGCTGGTCAGGGTCGACGGGCTGCGTGACGTGCTGCCGGTGCTGGTGTTCGCGGGGCTGCTGATCGCGATGCGGCGGAGCTCGCGCCTCTCCCGGCCGCAGGGGGCGCTGGGGTTGCCGCTGCTGATCGGGCTGGTGGCCGGGGCCGGGCTCGGGATGCTGGCGGGGTACCTGCTGGCTCGCCCGTACCTGTCCTACTTGTCCGGCTCGGTCAGGCCGTTGTTGTTCATCTGCGGCGGGGTGCTGCTGCTCATCGGGATCGGCACGGCCGCCGCGCCGCTCCTGGCCAGGATCCGGTTGCCCGGATGGGCGCCGTCGATCGGGGCGGGGCTGGTGGTGCTGCTCATGGCGGCCCTGTACGCGCGGCCGTGGCTGCAGACCGTGACCCGCGTCCCGGTCACGTCCGAAGACTGGCGCACCTTCAGGATGATCGAGCAGATCCAGCTGGCCAACGGCCTGCCCGCGGACGGCCGTCGGCTCTACTTCGAGGACTCCCTGCACTGGGTCGTCTGGTACGTCGGCCTCCCCGTGGTGATCCTGGCCACGATCGCGGCGGCCGTGCTCGTCCGCAGGCTGCTGCGCGACGGCACGCCCTTCGACTGGCTGCTGCCGCTCGCGGTCGTGGGCTGGACCACCGTCACCACGCTGCTGCGGCCCGAGATCACCCCCGACCACCCGTGGGCCGCCCGCCGCCTGGTCCCCATCGTGATCCCGGGGCTGATCCTGCTCGCCACGTACACGCTGAGCCGCCTGCGCACCACGCGCTGGTGGGTGACGGCGGCCGCCGCCCTGGTCGTGCTCGTGCCGCCCGCCGTGACCTCGATCGGCACCGCCTTCACCCCGGTCGAGCGGGGCGAGGCGGCCGCGGTCGAGGCGATGTGCGCCGACATCCCGCCCAACGCGTCCGTGCTGATCGTCGAACGGGTGACCGGCGACCGGTTCACCCAGCTCATCCGCGGAATGTGCGACCGCCCGGCCGCGGAGGTGGTGCGGAACGGGGCGGACACCGCGCCCGAGGCCGACGTACGCCGCCTGATCGACCGGATTCGCGCGGCCGGCCGCGTTCCCGTCGTGCTGGCCGCCGAGGCCGCGCAGGTCGCGCCGTACGGGCCGGCCGAGCAGGTGATGACGCTGGTCACCCGTCAGGACGAGCGCTCGCTCCTGGACGCCCCGAACGGTACGTGGACGTTGCGGGTCAACGTGTGGATGGCCGTCGCTGGGTGAAGAGATCGGCCTGATGTGGAGCCGGCCTTAAGGTGGGCAGAGTAACCTCGACCCCCGTGAGCACGCTTGAGACCCCCAAGAGTGGACCTGCTGTGGAAGAAGCGCCGTACGTCACCATCGTCCTGCCCTGCTACAACGAGCAGGATCACGTCATCGACGAAGTCGAGCGCATCACGAGGGCCATGGACTCGAGCGGCTACACGTACGAGCTCCTCGCCATCGACGACTGCTCGACCGACCTGACCCTCGCCCGGCTGCAGGAGGCCGCGTCGAGCTACCCGCACCTGCGCGTGCGCGCCTTCCACCGCAACGGCGGCGCCGGCACCGTGCGGCGCATCGGGACACAGGAGGCCAAGGGCGAGATCGTCGTCTGGACCGACGCCGACATGACCTACCCCAACGACCGCATCCCCGAGCTGGTGCAGATCCTGGACAAGGACCCGGCGATCGACCAGGTGGTCGGCGCGCGCACCAGCGAGGAGGGCTCGCACAAGCTGCTGCGGGTGCCCGCCAAGTTCGTGATCCGCAAGGTCGCGGAGAAGCTGGCCGGGCAGAAGATCCCGGACCTCAACTCGGGGCTGCGGGCCTTCCGCAAGCAGGTGGCCAGGCCCTACCTGCGGCTGCTGCCCCCCGGGTTCTCGTGTGTGACGACGATCACACTGTCGTTCCTGTCCAACCAGCACGACATCTACTACCTGCCGATCGAGTACGCCAAGCGGGCCGGCAAGTCGAAGTTCAGCTTCGTGTCCGACGCCTACCGCTACATCCTGCAGGTGTTGCGGATGATCATGTACTTCAACCCGCTCAAGGTGCTGATGCCGCCCGCGTTGTGGCTGGTCGGCATCGGGTTCGTGAAGGGTGTCTGGGACATGGTCCAGCACCCGTTCTACTTCCCGGCCAACACCGTCATGATCTTCCTGTCCGGGATGCTCATCGGGTCGGTGGCGCTGCTGGCCGACCTGATCGTGCGCTCGCGGGGAGAGTAGGCACGTGCGGATCGCGATCGTCGGGCCGACCTATCCGTACAAGGGCGGAGGGGCGCAGCACACCACCGAGCTGGCGCACCGCCTGGCAGCGCTCGGGCACGACGTGGTGATCGAGTCGTGGCGGGCGCAGTACCCGTCGTTCCTCTATCCGGGGCAGCAGACGATCTCCACGCCCGAGGGCACGCCCTATCCGAAGACCGTGCGCAGGCTGGACTGGCGGCGGCCGGACGGGTGGGTGGCGGCCGGGCGGAGGTTGAGGTCGGCCGACCTGGTGGTGCTGGCCGTGCTGAGCCCGGTGCAGGTTCCCGCGTACCTGGGGATTCTGTACGGGATCTCGCGGAAGACCCGGACGATCGCCCTCTGCCATAACGTTCTGCCGCACGAGCGGAAGCCCTACGACGAGCCGCTCATGAAGGCCCTGCTGAAGCGGGTCGACGGCGTGCTGGCCCACTCCGAGCAGCAGGCCGGGCTGGCCGGAGGGCTGACGGGCAAGCCGGTCAGCGTGGCGGCGTTGCCCCCGCACCTGCCGTCCACCACCGCCGAGCGCTCGTCGCAGGTGCACCGGCGGTTGTTGTTCTTCGGCATGGTCCGCCCGTACAAGGGGCTGGACCTGCTGCTCAGGGCGCTGCCTGAGGGGATCTCGCTGACCGTGGCGGGCGAGTTCTGGGGCGGGCTCGACGAGACGAAGGCGCTGATCGACGAGCTGGGCATCGGCGACCGGGTGGAGCTGCGGCCCGGCTACGTCGCCGCCGAGGAGGTGCCCAGGCTGTTCGCCGCGGCCGACGCACTCGTGCTGCCCTACCGGAACGCGACCGCCAGCCAGAACGTCTGGCTGGCCCACGAGCACGGCGTCCCGGTGATCGCCACCCGGGTGGGCGCGCTGGCCGACCACGTCACCGACGGCGTGGACGGGCTGCTCGTCGAGCCGGGCGACGCCGGCGCGCTGCGGGCCGCGATCGAACGGTTCTACGCCTCGGGGGAGCCTGAGAGGTTGCGGTCGGGGGTCAAGGCCGTCGATGCCGAGCCGTTCTGGTCGGCGTACGCGGGGACGCTCTTGGGGATCTGACGGCCGAGCAGGAACGAGATGCCCGCCGCCGTCGCGTCCGCCAGCGTGAACGCCAGCCGCGACACGATCGCCACCGCCAGCGCGGGTGCGGTGCCGATGACCGGCCCGAGCACGAGCACCAATGCGCCCTCTCTGATCCCGACGCCCGCGGGCACCACGACGGTGAGGATCCCGGTGGCCCAGGCGAACGCGTAGGCGCCGGTCGCGATGATGTACAGATCAGCGCGGCCGCCGAGCAGCCAGATGTGGACGCCGTAGACGAACCAGCCGAGGGTGGTCCACGCCACCGCGACGACCACGGTCCGGCCGGGCAGCACACTCTCCAGCGGCTCCTTGCGCGCGATGCGCAACGCCAGGTTGAGCCCCCAGGTGAGCACCTTGGGATGCAGGCACGCGGCGATCACCGGGACGAGCAGCACCAGATACCAGGCCTGGCGGACCGCGTCCAGCGTCCAGAGCGTGGCGGCCGCGATCGAGATCGCCACCCCGATGTTGATCACCAGGCCGAGCGAGATCGTCGCGAACGTGCGCCGCGGCGGGCTGCCGTGGTCCCGGCCCAGGTCCATCATCGCCGCGTACGCCCACACCGCGCCCGGGATGTACTTGCCCAGCTGGCCCACGAACATGATCCGCCCGGCGATCCGCAGCGGCACCCGTGTGCCCAGCCCCGCCAGGATCTCCCGCCAGGCCACCAGCATGAAGAACTGGCCGAGCAGCACCGCCACGAAGGCCCCGAGCACCGCCCACGGTGACATCGCGGCCACGGCGGCGGTGGTCTCGTCCCAGTTCTTCGCCAGCCCGTACCCCAGGAAACCGAGTGCGGCCAAGGCCAGGACGACGCGCAGCAGCCGACGGAGCATTCGCTCAGGCTACGCGCGGTTCGCCAGGTAAAGCCAGACGACAGCCGCGACGAGCGCCACCGCGGCCAGCACGGCCAGTGTGATCTTGAGTGCGCTGTACGGCCGGTCGCCCTGGACCTCACCGTTCACACCGTTGATCAGCACTTGGTACGTCTTGCCGCCGTACAAGTAGTTCCCGATCCACACCGGCAGCAGGACCAGCTTGAACGTGACCTGCGAGTAGCTCGTGTTCACCGAGGAGACCCGCTGCTCGTCGCCGCCGATGTCGCGGCGGCAGTCGCCGTGGATGACCCCGGCCATGACGGTCTTGGCCTGCTCCATTCCGGCCTGCGGTTCGGTGTCGTAACGCAGGGAGTGGTGCCCGGCCACGTAGCCGGGGTCGAACGGGACGGCGCGTTCCAGCGGCCAGGGCTGCAGCTTGCCCAGCTGCTCCCCGGTCACCTGTGTCGTGGCGGCGACCAGGACGTCGTCGAAGTTACGCGCCACCCGGCCGCCGGCCGGGTGCCAGCGGGTGCGCCTTTCGCGTCGGGTCCTGCTCTCGCCGTTGACCGTGTACCTCTTGGTGACCCAGTAGTGCTCGCCGCGCTGGCCGACGTAGTCGGAGACCGTGGCCGCGTCGAACGTCCAGTGCGGCAGGTACGTGCTCTTCATGGTCTCCGCCTCGGTGACCTTCTTGAGGCGGTTCGGGGCGAACCAGCGGGTCCTCACCCAGATGCGCAGGGCGTTCCTTGCGCCGCTCCGGTCCAGGCCGAACGGGAGCACGGCCTCGGGGGCGATCTGGGTGTCGTACGCCGTGTCGGCGACCAGGGCGGTGCCGCAGAACTGGCACGCCTTGGAGATCGCGTCGCTCTCCGTGCGGGCGGCGCAGCCCGGACAGGTGAACTGGTTCGGGGCGAGGGTGTGGACGCGGGGTTTGGCCAGGAAGGCGTCGTAGGCGTGCTCGCGCACCTGGCGTGTCGGCGGGGCGATGTTCTGGCGCCGGCCGCAGTACGGGCACTGGAGGGTCGTCGTGCCGGGGGCGAAGGTCACGCTCGCTCCGCAGCCCGCGCACGGCTGCGCCGGAGTGCCATGGGCCTGCGGCGTGTGGGTGGTCACCGGGGGGTCCTTTCGGGCGTGCTCAGGCGGGCGGCAGCGGCGGCGGCGTGTCGCGCAGCAGGGGGGCCAGCTCGGGAACGTCCCGCGCGGGCATCCACTGCGGCATCCCGGACCGCCAGACGAGCACGTCCGGGGTCAGGCCTGCGGCAGGCAGGGCCGCCTGGTCGAACGGTCCGCGCCGCTCGCCGCCGGCACCGAGGTACCACTGGGGGAGTGGCGGCGGGCCCTGTGGCGTCAGGGCGGCGGCCATCTGCTGACCGGCGGCGATGCCCATGCCCAGGCCCATGCCCTCGGCGGCGCCGCCGCTGTTCTCCAGCGCGTTGGCCGCCTGGAAGCGCGCGTAGTCCCCGAGGTCACCGACGATCCCCATCTGCGACCGCTTGTCCAGCGCCCGCTCCACCTCTTCCGGCAGCGAGATGTTCTCGATCGTGAAGGTCGGGATCGCGATCCCCACCCCGGCCAGGTCGGCCGTCAGGACCTCCGCCAGCCGCCGCCCCATCTCGTGCTGGTTGGCGGCCAGGTCGAGCACCGGCACGCCGGCCGTGCCGAGCGCGTGGGCGAGCCGGCCCACGACCATCTGGCGCAGGTAACCCTCCACCTCCTCGGTGCGGAACTGCGGATCGGTCCCGGCCAGCTCCCGCAGCAGCGCACGCGCGTCCGTGACCCGGGCCGCGTACGCCCCGAACGCCCGCAGCCGCACCGGCCCGAACTCCGCGTCCCGCACCATCACCGGGTTCTGCGTGCCCCACTTGAAGTCGGCGAACTGGCGGGTGCTGACGAAGTACACCTCGGCCTTGAACGGCGACTGGAAGCCGTACTTCCAGCCCTTCAGGGTGGACAGGATCGGCAGGTTCCGGGTCTCCAGCGTGTACGTGCCCGGCGCGAACGCGTCGGCGATCTCGCCCTCGTTGACGAAGACCGCGACCTGCGACTCGCGGACCACGAGCCGGGCACCCATCTTGATCTCGTTCTCGTGGCGGGGAAAACGCCAGACCAGAGTGTCCCTGCTGTCGTCGAGCCACTCGACGATGTCGATGAATTCGCCCCGGATCTTGTCGAACAACGCCACTTCGCCCCCGTACGTCCTTCTCGTGCCAGGGCGGCCACCGTACCAAAGCGAGTCGGCGGTGAGATGGGTACTGTGGGGCCCCGTGGGGAAGCAACGGCTCGCGCAGCTCGAATACTCGGAGTTCCAGTCCGCCATGCTCGACGAGGAGAAACGGCGGCGGAAGGCAGCGAAGATCATCGCTGTGCTGGAGCACTTCCGCGGGCCGCTCGGCGGGCTGACCGTGGCCGACGTGGGCTGTTCGGCCGGGTTCATCGCCGACGAGCTGGCGCTGGCCGGGGCCGAGCACACGATGGGCATCGACATCGACGTGCCGGGGCTGCGTAAGGCGGCCGAGCGGTTCGGGGAGCGGGTGGCGTTCGTGTGCGGCGACGGCACCGCGCTGCCGTTCCCGGACGACTCGATCGACGTGCTGGTGTTCAACCACATTTACGAGCACGTGGTCGACCCGGACGCGGTGGTGGCCGAGATGCACCGGGTGCTCTCCGACGACGGGGTGCTCTACTTGGGGCTCGGCAACCGGCTCGGGGTGATGGAGCCGCACTACAAGCTGCCGTTCCTGTCCTACCTGCCGCCTGCGCTCGCCGATCGCTACGTGCGGGCGTTCGGGCGGGCCGATCATTACTACGAACGGTTCAGGACGCGGCGCGGGCTGCGCAAGATGCTCAGGGCCTTCCACGTGTGGGACTACACGTTCCCCGTGCTGGCCACGCCGACCAGGTTCGCCGGTGGTGAGCTGTTCCCCGGGCTGCCGGGGCAGGTGGTGAAGGCCGCACTGGCCAGGATGCCGCGGGCGGTGCTCAGGCTGCTGCTGCCGGTCGTGCCGACGTACCTGTGGGTCGCCACCAAGACCCCGAGGCCCCCCGCGGGCGCGGCACTGCCGCAGCCGCCCGAGCGGCTCCGCCCCCTGTGAGTGAGCATCCCCGTGAGGCGGCTCTTGCCGGCGGTTCCGCCGATGAGGGCGTCGTGAAGCCGGCTCGCCCCGGCCGGTCGCTGGCGAAGAAGCTCGTTCGGGTCGGGTTCCTGCTCGTCGCGCTCGGGTTCGGCGGGTGGGCCGTGGCGTCGCAGTGGGACGCCGTGCTCGCCGGGTTCGCCCGGCTGTCCTGGCCCGCGCTGGCCGGGTCGCTGGTCGCCGTGGTCGCCGCGCTGCTCGGGGCCATGCTCACCTGGCGCACCCTGCTGGCCGACCTCGGCTCGCCGCTGCCGCTCAGGCCCGCGGCCAAGGTGTTCTTCGTGGGCCAGCTCGGCAAGTACATCCCCGGCACCGTCTGGCCCATGCTCGCCCAGATGGAGATGGGCCGCGACCTCGGCGTGCCGCGCTCGCGCAGCGCGGCGGCGTTCTTCCTGATGATGCCCATCCAGCTCGCCACCGGCCTGCTGGTGACGCTCGGCACGCTCGGCTGGGACAAGTACGGCTGGCTGCTGCTGCTCATCCCGCTGCTGCTGGTCCTGCTCGAGCCCAAGGTCATCAACGCCGTGATCACGTTCGGACTGCGGCGGCTCAAGCGGGAGCCGCTCGAACGCCCGCTCACCCGGCGCGGCATGCTGACCGCGCTCGGCTGGGCGCTGGCCGGCTGGACCGCCTACGGCGTCCACCTCTACTGCATCGCCCCGCAGGGCGGCCTGCTGTTCGCCGTCGGCGCCTTCGCGCTGTCGTGGTGCCTGGGCATCATGACCTTTGTCGTCCCGGCCGGCGCGGGCGTGCGGGAGGTCGCGATGGTCGCGGTGCTGGCCCCCCAACTTGACCGTGGCTCCGCAATTGCGGTCGCCCTTTCCTCCCGCATTGTCATCGTCATAGGGGATCTGATCTGCGCTGGCCTGGCGGGAATTGCGGCGCGTCGCGACTCGGTGTGATTTGCCACACGTTTTAGGGGAGGCTGGTCATAAGCTGAACTTTAGAGGGGGACGACCAGTCCCACGTTGATCTTGAGGGGAGAAGATCTTCGTATGCCTCGTGTGCTCGTCGACGCAGCGGCCGTCCCCGCGGACCGCGGCGCGTTGATCAGATATGTGGACGGGCTCGTGGCAGCCCTCCACGGGGCCGGCGCCGACCTCGCCGTCGTGTGCCAGCGGGCCGAAGCGGATCGATATCGGCGGCTGGCGCCCTCGGCCGATGTGCTTTCCGGTCCCGTCGCGATCACCAACAGAGGCGCCAGACTCGCCTGGGAGCAGACCGGACTGCCGTTACTCGCCCGCCAGGCCGGGGCCGACGTCATCCACGCGCCCTACTACTCCATCCCACTCAGCTCGGGTGTGCCGACCGTGGTGACGGTGCATGACGCCACCTGGTTCACCGAGCCGGACCAACTCAGTTCGCGGGCGTCGTTCTTCCGCTCGGCCACCCGCACCGCCGTACGCCACGCGCAGCGCGTGATCGTCCCGTCCAAGGCGACACGGGACGAGCTCGTCCGCGTGCTGGCCGCCGACCCGACCCGCATCGACGTCGCCTACCACGGCGTCGACCTGGCGCAGTTCCACCCGCCGAGCGAGGAGGAGATCCGCCGGGCCGCCATGCGGTGCGGGCTGCACGGCCAGCCGTACGTGGCGTTCCTCGGCAACCTGGATCCTCGCAAGAACGTTCCCAACCTCATCCGCGGTTTCGCCTCCGCCGTGAAACGGCTCGAGAAGCCGCCCGCGCTGGTGATCGGCGGTGGTGTGCACGAGGACGACGTGGACGCCGCCTGTCGGGAGGTGGAGGCCACGGTCAAGGTCGTGCGGCCCGGCTACCTGCGCGCGCCCGACCTGCCCGGGTTCCTCGGCGGGGCGCTCGTGGTGGCCTTCCCGTCGCGCGGCGAGGGGTTCGGCCTTCCCGTGCTCGAGGCCATGGCCTGTGGCGCGCCCGTACTGACCACACATCGCACCTCGCTACCCGAGGTGGGCGGGGATGCCGTGGCCTACACTGAGCCGGACGCGGACAGCATCGCCGCGGCACTCGGGGAGTTGCTCGCCTCCGCGGAACGGAGAAAACAACTGCAGGAGGCGGGGCTGGCAAGAGCACGTGAATTCACGTGGGACGCCTCGGCCGAGGCGCACCTCAGCTCTTATCAACGCGCCATCGAATAGTTCGATAACCTCACTGAGTGATGGAGAGCTCTTTGCCAGACCTCGAGGCGATCCTCCTGGTCGGGGGGCAGGGCACGCGCCTGCGTCCGCTGACACTGGGCACGCCCAAGCCGCTGCTGCCAACCGCCGGAGTGCCGTTCCTGGCCCACCAGCTCGCCCGGGCGCGATCGTTCGGCGTACGCCGGATCGTGTTCGCGACCTCGTACAAGGCGTCCATGTTCGAGCCCGCCTTCGGTGATGGGGCGGCCTTCGGGCTCTCGCTTGAATACATCACGGAGGAGACCCCGCTCGGCACCGGCGGGGCGATCCGCAACGCCGCCGAGGCGCTCACCTCCGGCCCGGCCGACCCCGTGCTCATCCTGAACGGCGACATTCTGTCCGGACACGACATCGAGCACCAGGTGCGCATGCACCTCGCGCGGCGGGCCGCTGTAACGCTCCATTTGACCGAAGTGGAGGATCCCACCCGATTCGGGTGCGTGCCGACCGACGAGAGCGGGCGGGTCACGGCGTTCCTGGAGAAGACCCCCAATCCGGTGACCAACCGGATCAACGCCGGATGCTACGTCTTCACCCGGTCGGTGATCGACTCGATCCCGAAGGACCAGATCGTGTCCGTGGAGCGGGAGACGTTCCCGGGGCTGATCGAGTCGGGGCAGCTCGTGCTCGGGTACGCCGACCGTACCTACTGGCTCGACGTCGGCACGCCCGCCGCGTTCGTGCAGGGCTCGCGGGATCTGGTGCTGGGACGGCTGGACTCGCCCGCGCTGCCGGGTCCGACGGGCGAACACCTGGCGCTCGCCGGGGCGCGGGTCTCGCCCGAGGCCAAGGTCCAGGGGGGCACGGCGGTCGGCGCGCGGGCGGTCGTCGAGGCCGGGGCCACCGTGGTCGGGTCGGTGCTGAGCGACGACTGCGTCATCGAGGCGGGCGCATCCGTGATCGACTCCGTGGTCGGCAAGGGGGCGCGGGTCTGCGCGGGCACGGTGGTGCGTGACGCGGTGATCGGCGACGGGGCCATCGTAGGGGCCGGGAACGAGTTGCAGAACGGCGTACGCATCTGGCCGGGCATCGAGCTGCCCGAGCGCGCGATGCGCTATTCCAGCGACGTCTGACGTCCTTCCGCGCCACCAGGGCTCCTCGCCGGCGGGGCTCCTCGACCCTTCCGGCCCGAACGCTTGAGCGGGTGGGGCAGACTGGATCGGTGATGGAGCGCAGGTGGGCGCCCGAGGGGCCGCTGGACGTAGGGCTGGCGTTGTCGCCGCACAAGCGCGGCAGCGGCGATCCCGCCTGGCGGCAGACGCCCGACGGGGCCGTGTGGCGCACCACCAGGACGCCCGACGGCCCGTGCACGCTCAGGGTGAGCGTCACGGGCGGCTGCGTGTACGGGCAGGCGTGGGGGCCGGGAACGGAGTGGGCGCTGGAGGCGTTGCCGGCGCTGCTCGGGGCTGACGACGACCTTTCCGGATTTATCGTCAAGCATGAGCTCCTGGCGGACGTTGTCCGGAAAAATCCGGGGGTGCGGATCGGGCGGACCGGCCGGGTCATGGAGGCTCTCGTGCCCGCCGTGCTGGAGCAGAAGGTCGTCGGGCGGGAGGCGTGGCGGGCCTGGCGGTGGCTGCTCACCCGGTACGGCGAGCCCGCGCCCGGCCCGGCGCCCCAGGGCATGCGGGTGATCCCCGAGCCCGCGGTGTGGCGGCAGATCCCGATCTGGCACTGGCACCGCTCGGGCGCCGAGGCCGTACGCGCCAGGACCATCGCGACCGCCGCCTGGCACGCCGACAAGCTGGAGGCCGCCAAGACCACGCAGGAGCTCGACCGGCTGCTGCGGGCCCTGCCGGGGATCGGCGTGTGGACGTCCGCCGAGATCCGCCAGCGCGCCCTGGGCGACCCCGACGCCGTGAGCGTGGGCGACTTCCACCTGGCCAAGATCGTGGGATACGCCCTGACCGGGGAGAAGACCGACGACCCTGGGATGTTGCGGCTGCTGGAGCCGTACGAGGGGCATCGGCACCGCGCGACCGTGCTCATCACCCTCTCGGGACTGCGCCCGCCCGCGCGCGGGCCGCGGATGCCCGCCCGGGACTACAGGTCCTTCTGAGCGGGCCCTGGGTGCGGGCGGCGAACCCAGCTCGTCGTACTGTGCCCCTATGGATCTGGTCAGTGATTCCGCGCTCCGCCGTGCTCTCGCCCGCGCCCGCGACGGCAAGAGCCTCGACGTCACCGAGGCGACCGTACTGTTGCACGCCCGTGGCACGCACCTCGACTCCCTCCTGGAACACGCCTCGCGCGTGCGCGACGCCGGACTGGAGGCGGTCGGCCGGGCCGGGATCATCACCTACAGCAGGAAGGTGTTCATCCCGCTGACCAGGTTGTGCCGGGACCGGTGCGGATACTGCACGTTCGCGACCGCGCCGCACAAGCTGCCCTCGCCGTACCTGAGCCCCGACGAGGTGCTGGAGATCGCCAGGCAGGGGGCGGCGATGGGGTGCAAGGAGGCGTTGTTCACGCTGGGGGACCGGCCCGAGGACCGCTGGCACCAGGCCCGCGAGTGGCTCGACGCGCACGGGTACGACGACACGCTGTCGTACGTACGGGCCATGGCGATCAAGGTGCTGGAGGAGACCGGGCTGCTGCCGCACCTCAACCCCGGGGTGCTGAGCTGGCGTGACCTGCAGCGTTTGAAGCCCGTCGCGCCGTCGATGGGCATGATGCTGGAGACGACGTCGCGGCGGCTGTTCGAGGAGAAGGGGCAGCCGCACTACGGCTCGCCCGACAAGGACCCGGCGGTGCGCCTGCGCGTCCTCGAGGACGCGGGGCGGACCAACGTGCCGTTCACGACGGGGATCCTGATCGGGATCGGGGAGACCGTCCAGGACCGGGCCGAGTCGATCTTCGCCATCCGGCGGGTGGCCCGCGAGTACGGCGGCATCCAGGAGGTCATCGTCCAGAACTTCCGCGCCAAGCCCGACACCGCCATGCGCGGCCTGCCCGACGCCGACCTGCAGGAACTGGCCGCCACCATCGCCGTGGCCCGCCTGGTCCTCGGGCCGCGCGTCCGGCTCCAGGCGCCGCCGAACCTGGTGGACGCCGAGTACGAGCTCATGATCCGGGCCGGGATCGACGACTGGGGCGGGGTGTCGCCGCTGACCCCCGACCACGTCAACCCCGAACGGCCGTGGCCGCAGATCGACGACCTCGCCGCCCGTACGGGGGAGGCGGGGTTCCGGTTGCGGGAGCGCCTGACGATCTATCCGGAGTACGTGCTGGCGGGGGAGCCCTGGCTGGACCCGCGCCTGACCGCCCACGTGGCCGCCCTGGCCGACCCGGCCACTGGGTTGGCCCGGGAGGATGTGGTTCTTGAGGGCCGCCCGTGGCAGGAGCCTGACGGCGGCTTCGCCGCCTCGGGGCGGGTGGATCTGCACGTCGAGGTGGACACGTCGGGGCGCACCCATGACCGGCGGGACGACTTCGACCACGTCTACGGCGACTGGGACGCCTTGCGCGACCGCCTCAGCGCCTCAGACACCCCCTCTGAGGGCGCCGTGTCCGGGACTGCCGTGTCTGAGGGCGTCGTGCCTGAGGAGGCCGCGTCCGGGCCCGCGTCTGCCGGTGGCGGTGCGACGGGTGCCGGGGCCGGTGGGCGGAGTGCGGTGGCCGGCTGGGCGGCGGCCGGCGCCGGTGGTCGTGGGGTGGCCGGGGAAGTGTGGCAGGCGCTCAGGAGGGCTGAGGCGGATCCCGCGGGTCTGACCGATGACGAGGCCGTTGCGCTGCTCAGCGCGGAGGGGGAGGCGCTCGATGAGCTGGCCGCCCTTGCCGATGCGCTCAGGAAGCAGGCCGTGGGCGAGGACGTGACCTACGTCGTCAACAGGAACATCAACTTCACCAACGTCTGCTACACCGGCTGCCGTTTCTGCGCTTTCGCGCAGCGCCGCACCGATGCCGACGCGTACACGCTGAGCCTCGACCAGGTGGCCGACCGGGCGCAGGAGGGATGGGAGGCCGGGGCGACCGAGGTGTGCATGCAGGGCGGCATCCACCCCGACCTGCCCGGCACCGCGTACTTCGACATCGCCAGGGCCGTGAAGGCGCGCACCCCGGACATGCACGTGCACGCGTTCTCGCCGATGGAGGTGATCAACGGGGCAAGCCGGACGAACATGTCCATCCGGGACTGGCTGGAGGCGGCCAAGGACGCGGGCGTCGACTCACTGCCCGGGACGGCGGCGGAGATCCTCGACGACGACGTGCGCTGGGTGCTGACCAAGGGCAAGCTCCCGACGCAGGAGTGGATCGAGGTCATCACGACCGCGCACAAGGTCGGCATCCCGACGACGTCCACCATGATGTACGGCCATGTCGACACCCACCTGCACTGGGTCAGGCACATCAAGCTGATCAGGCGCCTGCAGGAGGAGACCGGCGGGTTCTCGGAGTTCGTGCTGCTGCCGTTCGTGCACACCAGCGCCCCCATCTACCTGGCCGGCATCGCCCGCCCCGGCCCCACGGCCCACGAGAACCGGGCCGTGCACGCGCTGGCCAGGATCCTGCTCCACGGCGCGATCGACAACATCCAGTGCTCGTGGGTGAAGCTCCGCGACGACCTGTGCCGTCAGGTGCTCCAGGGCGGCGTGAACGACCTCGGCGGCACGCTGATGGAGGAGACGATCAGCAGGATGGCCGGCTCGGAGAACGGCTCGTACAAGACCATCAGCGAGCTGCGCGCGATGGTCGAGATCACCGGAAGGCCGGTGCGACAGCGCACCACCGAGTACGGCGTCCCGAGCCCCGAACGCCTCCAGGCGTCCCAGGCGAGCGACGGTGTCTGCCAGAGCGTCCGGAGGGTGCTCCCGATCGCCCAGTTGTAACATGTTCTAACAACGGCTTGCGTTGGCTATGGCAGACGCTGGGAGAATCGTCACTCCCCTGGAGAGAGGTTCACCGTGCGGTTGGGTCGACACCGCGCCGCGCTCTCCCCTGAGCAGCGACGCAGTAAGGCGCTGCAGCGCGGCATGCTGGCGGGGCTTACGGCCGTGGCCGTCGCCGTCGGCGCCGTCGTCGTGGTGTTCGGCGGTGTGGGCACGCTGTGCTCCACACGAGAGCCTGTTCTGGTCAGTGTTGCGGCCGCGGTCGACGTGGCGCCCGCCGCCATGGAGGCGGCCGGGCGGTTCAACGACACGAAGACGTCGGTGGGCCGCCGGTGTGTGCTGGTCCAGGTGACCGAGCATGCGCCGGCCACCGTCCTGCGCACGCTGATCGGCGATCGGGCGGGCGTGCTGCGCGAGCGGCCCGACGGCTGGATCGCCGACTCCTCGGCCTGGATCAGGCTGGCCCGCCAGCAGGGCGCGAGCTCGCTGCCGGCGGGGGAGAGCGTGGTGGCGACCTCGCCGCTGGTGTTCGCGACCCGCTCGTCGCTGGCGCAGCGCTTCTCCGTGGGCAAGACCGAGATGAACTGGCGGATGGTCTTCCCGTCGACCGTGCGCGGGCGGCTGACGCCCACCGACAATGAGCCCGACGTCGTACGGGTGCCGGACCCGTCGCTGGCCGGCGCGGGCATCGCGACCGTGGCCGCCGCCAGGGACGTCGTCGGCACGGGGCCGGAGGCGGACAAGGCGCTCACCGCGTTCGTCCGGTGGGCGCAGGCCGGCTCGGCGCCCGACTACCGCAGCATGCTGGAGGCGGTCGACGACCGCGCGTTCTGGCAGCGGCCGGTGGTCATCGTCCCCGAGCAGTCGGTCTGGAACCACAACCTGCGGCCCTCCGCCGACCCGGTCGTCGCGTTGCACCCGCGCGAGGGCACGATCAACCTCGACTACCCGTACGTCGTCACCGCCGCCGACCCCACGGTGGCCGAGGCGTCGACCGCGTTCGCCGAGTGGCTGAAGGGGCCGCAGGCGCAGGAGATCGTGCGGCGGCAGGGGTTCAGGTCGGGCGACGGCCACCAGGGGCCGATCTCGCCGGGGCCGGAGATTCCCCAGGCGGTGCCGAAGACCAGGTCGTCGGTGTCGCCGCAGGACATCGACGAGGCGCTGCGGGCCTGGAGCCGGCTCGCCCCGCCGACCAACATCCTCGTGCTGGCCGACACCTCCAAGCACATGGCCGAGCCGCTGAAGGGCAGCACCCGGGTCAGGGTGGCGCTGGACGCGGCCAAGATCGGGTTGCAGCTGTTCCCCGATTCCACGCACATGGGGTTGTGGGAGTTCGCGGACGGGCTGGGGCAGATCAAGGATTACCAGGAGCGCGTCGGGCTCGGGCCGATCAACCAGCCGGAGAGCGGTCAGGTGATCCGCAGGAGCCGCCTGGGTGAGATGACCGCCACGATCGCCGCCCATCCGGGGCGGGACAGCTCGTTGTACGGCTCGATTCTCAGCGGGTTCCGGAAGGTCGCCGGGGAGTACCGGGAGGAGATGAACAACACGCTCCTGGTGATCACGGCGGGCAAGGACGACGGCAAGGGCACCAGCTTGACGCAGCTCCTTGAGGTGCTGCGGCGGGATTGGAAGCCGGATCGGCCCGTGCAGATCGTCATCATCGCCTTCGGGGCGGATGCGGATCGGGCAAGTCTGGGGCAGGTCGCGGCGGCCACCAACGGGTCCCTGCATGTGGCGCAGGAGTCCGGGGAGATCATTGACGTCTTCCTCGCCGCGCTGGCCCGGCGGCTGTGCCACCCGACCTGCAAGCCCACTGCCTGAGCCCGCGGCCGGGTCCTTCGGGGGCTGGGCACAGGGGAGGACCGTATTTCGCGCCGGGTCGTGCGGAAGGGGGGCGCCTGGGCGCCCCCCTTCGCGTCATGGTCAGAGGCGTTGCCAGAGGGCCGGGACGTTCGGGGGCTCCCAGCCGGCGAGTGACGTGTGCGCCTGGATGCAGCGGTAGCTCACGCCGTTGTACGTCACCGTGCTGCCGACCGCGTACGCGACCCCGGCCCGCCACGTGCCCGAGGGGGTGGTG